>NZ_JBEOXU010000171.1:0-11458 GCF_040296725.1 Streptomyces sp. NPDC002044 | reverse complement strand
GCGCGATCCTCACGGCGGCCGTCCCGGCCGCCCGCCGGACGTTCGCCAAGTGGCTCGCGCTGCTGTTCTCGCTGGCGACCCTGGCCCTGGCCGTGTCCCGACGACGCCGCCGCGGGGCTCGTCGCCGCGCTCGCGTTCCCGGAGCGGGTGGCGCGGGCGCGGGGCGAGGGGGCCTTCCTCATGGCCTCCGGAACCGGCGCCGAACTCGGCGACGGGTCCGGGCTGCGCAGCGCCCCCTGGCTGGCGGTGGCGGTCGCCGACCGGGCTCCGCACTCGGCCTCGGCCCGGATCCGGCTGGCCGCCGTCATCGACGAGGACACCGCCCGGCTGGCCGCCGGACACCTCCACTCGGACGGGGAGGAGGTGCGCTGGGAGGACGGCGACCTGGTGGCCCGCCGGGCCGAGCGCCTCGGGGCGATCGAGCTGGCCGTACGGCCGCTGCGCGCCCCGGATCCCGCGCTGGTGCGCGCGGCCCTGCTCGACGGGCTCCGCGCCGAGGGCCTCGGCCTGCTGCACTGGTCCGCCGACGCGCGGGCGTTCCGGGCCCGGCTGGGGTTCCTGCACCGCACCCTCGGCGGCGGCTGGCCGGACGTGGCGGACGACGCCGCCCTGCTGGACCGGGCCGACGACTGGCTGGAGCCCGAGCTGTCGCGGGCCCGGCGCCGCTCGGACCTGGGCCGCGTCAGCGCCGCGCAGGCGCTGAACCGGCTGCTGCCGTGGGCGGGCGGGGAGGCGTCCCGGCTCGACGAACTGGCCCCGGAGCGGATCGAGGTGCCCAGCGGCTCCCGCGTCAGGGTGGACTACTCCGGCGAGCAGCCGGTGCTCGCCGTGAAGCTCCAGGAGCTGTTCGGGCTGGCCGAGACGCCCCGGGTGGCGGGGGTGCCCGTACTGGTCCACCTGCTGTCCCCCGCCGGGCGGCCCGCGGCCGTCACCGCCGACCTCGCCTCCTTCTGGCGGGGCGGCTACCGCGCCGTCCGCGCCGAGCTGCGCGGCCGCTACCCCAAGCACCCGTGGCCCGAGGACCCGGCGACCGCCGAGGCCACCCGGCACACCAGCGCCCGGCTCAAGCGCTGAGCGCGCCGTCCCCGGCGTCCCCGCCGTCCGGCCGCCGCCTGCTCCGCGCCTCCAGCCACAGCGCCAGCCCGAGGAGGACCAGCCCGCCGGCGGCCAGGCCGGCGGGGGCGTAGGTGTGGAGCGCGAGGACCTTCGTACGGTTCGACCTGACGAGCTCGACGGTGTGGTCGCTGTAGTCCTCGCGCATCTTCACGTGCCCGGCGAACGCGGTGATCTTCCCGTCGGGGGCCGCCGCCGCGAACCCGCCGCGCATCTCCTGCTGGATCTGCTGCTCGGCGTTGACGGGCGCGCCGGTCACCGGGTCGACCCAGAACATCGCCTTGGTGGTGTACCAGAGGGTGGTGCCGGTGGTCTGTTCGAGCGTCGTCGGGTCGATGCCCTCGATCGGCATCTTCTTCGGCATGGGGACCTTGGTCCAGGGGACGGTCTGCTCGAAGTAGTAGACGTCCATGCCCTTGAAGGTGCGCGGTCCGACGTAGTGGATCGGTGACGAGGTGCGGGTCTGCGCGTCGAAGTACAGGTAGTCGCGCGGCTCGGTGAAGAAGGGCCACTTGAACTCGATGCCCTCGCGCTTGACGGCGTCCCCGTCGACCATCTCGCCGGTGGCGTGCACCGGGTCCTGGGTGTGGGCGTCGAAGATGTAGCGCTCGGGGATCTGGGAGACCATCGTGCCGTCCGGGCCGATGATGTGGGACAGGGTGTCCCACACGACGACGTCCCGGCCCGCGCTCGCCTCGATCTCCTTCGAAGCCTCCACGTTGCCCTTGAGGGTCTGGACGATGGTGACCTTGTCGACCTTCTTGGGCTTCATGCCGTCGAGGTAGTCGATGAGGGTCGCGTCCTTCGCCTCCAGGACCACCTCCTGGTACTGGTTCGGCGGGATCTTGGCGAGCCGCGGGTACGCGTACCAGCGCAGCAGCGGCGCGAGGGCCGCGCAGAAGACGGCTAGGGCCAGCAGGACGAGGCTCGCTCTGCGTCGCATCGCCGGGCCCTCCTCTACTTTCCGGGCGCGGGGGGCGCGGTGGTGAGCAGGGGCTTGGGGGAGGTCGTGCCTTCGGGCGCCCCGAACGCCGTGATGGCGAGGACGAGGAGCACCGCGAGGACGAGCCCGCTGGCGGCGGCGACGAACGGACGCATGCCGGGCCTCCGGAATCTGATAGGGCGTCAGGGCGGAGGCACCGTAGCAATGCGGGGCCGAGATGAGAACCGTCTGCGCCGCGGAACCCGGAAACGCGCCTGACCTGCGCGGCCGAACGCCGGGGGCGGGCAGGGCGGGGGTGGCCGACGGCCAGCCGGAGCGTGCTTGCCGGGCGCCGGGCCGGGTGCCGGAGTGCCGAGCCGCCTCCGGGGCCGGGCCGGGTGCCGGCAGACGGCGCCGCCCGGTGCCGTCAGGGCACCGGGCGGCGGGGGCGTAGGGCGTCGGGGCGTCGGGCGGAGCCGGGCGGGGTGACGTGACCTGCCCCGGCTCCTTCGCCTACGGGGTCGGGGTCGGCGCGGCCGGGCGGGTGGCGGAGGGGGACGCGGACGGGGCGCCGGACGGGCCGGGCTTCGGGGACGCGGTGGGCTTCCGCGTCGGGGAGGGCGTCGGCGTCGCGGCCGGCTTCGGGGACGCGGTGACCGTCGGGGACGGTGTCGGCTCGGGGGTGGGGGTCGGCGTCGGCGTCGGCACCGGGGTGGGGGTCGGCACCGGGGTGGGGGTCGGCGTCGGCGTCGGTACCGGGGTCGGCGTCGGCGTCGGCGTCGGGATGGGCGTGGGAGTCGGGGTGGGCGTGGGAGTCGGCTTGGGGGGCTGGGTCGGCGTCGGCTTGGGAGGCTGGGTCGGCGTCGGGTCCGGCTTCGGGGTGGGCGGGGGGGACGGGGTCGGGTCCGCCCCCGGCTTCGCGCCCGGCTTCGGCTGTGCGGCGGGCGCCGCGGCGGCGCCCGTACCCGTACCGGCGCCCTCGCCGTCCGGTACCTCGTGCGTGCCCTTCAGGTAGTACGCGAACCAGGACCGCACCGTCCGGAGGTACTCCGTGGACTGGTTGTACGACAGCACGGCCCGGTCCAGGTCCGCCGCCACCCGCAGGTCGCGCGTGCCCGCGCACAGGTAGCGGCCGGCCGCCAGGGCCGCGTCGTGCACGTTGTTCGGGTCGCGCCGGCCGTTGCCGTCGGCGTCCTGGCCCCAGGCCGCCCACGTGGAGGGGATGAACTGCATCGGGCCGACCGCCCGGTCGTACCGGGCGTCGCCGTCGTACGCCCCGTCGTCCGTGTCGGAGATGTTCGCGAAGCCGTTGCCGTCGAGCACCGGCCCCAGGATCGGCCGCAGCGTGGTTCCGGCCGCGTCCACCCGGCCTCCGCGCGCCTGCCCCGACTCGACCTTGCCGATCGCCGCGAGGAGCTGCCAGCGCAGCCCGCACCCGGGGTCGCTCCGCCCCACCGCGCGCTCCGCGTTCCGGTACGCGGCGAGCACGCTCGCCGGTATCCCCTGGGCGCCCTCCCCCGCGCCCGTGGCCACCGGCTCCGCGTCCGGCCCGGTCGCGGCGGCGGGCTGCCCGGCCGGGGCCTGGGCGGCCCCCGGGGCGGCCTCCGCAGACGCCGCGACGGGCGGGGGCTCGGGGCTGAGCGGCGGGGGCAGTTCGGTGAAGTAGGAGGAGTCTCCGCCGGAGCCCGTCTCCGGTACGGGCCGCGTGCTGTCCTCCCCGGCCACCGCGATCCGGTCCGCGCCGCCTCCGCCGGGCCCTTGGGAGGCCGTCACCGCGGCGATCACCAGAGCGGAGACCAGGGCGGCGGCGCCGCCCCTGCGCAGCCTGCGTCCGAATATTCGAGCCGACATGAGCCGGACCCCTCCCCCTCGACGTCCGCGTGACCTTATGTCAGACCGCTGCACAGGACACGCACCACGGTCCGGAACTTCACCACATCAACACGTCCCCGCGCGGCTCACGCATACTGTCCGGACCCTTCGGGCGCATTGGTCCGAAGTAAGGGGTGCGTGCACCGGCGTTCCCCGGCGCCACTCGACACCGCGCGCCGCGCCGCGCACCGCGCCGCACGACCCACCGCGCGCCCCCGCACCCGCATCCGTCCCCACCCCCGTAACCGCAATCCCACCCGCACCCGCACCCGCACCCGCACAGCGAGAAGAGGCCCCATGCCGTTCACCCTCAGCCACGCGGCCGCCGTCCTGCCGGCCGTCCGCCGGACCGGCCGGGCGCGCGGCCCGCTGGTGGCCTCGGCGCTGGTCCTCGGGTCGTTCGCGCCGGACACCTTCTACTTCGCGGACGCGGTCGTCGGCGGCGTCATGTCGTACGGCTCCTTCACCCACACGCTGACGGGCGTCCTCACCGCGGACGCCCTCCTCACCGCCGTCCTCGCGGCGTACTGGCTGCTGCTGCGCGAACCCCTGGCCGCGCTCGTCCCGCGCCGCCGCCGGGGCCGGGTGTACGCGTTGCTGCGGGGCGAGCGGTGGTGCGGCCGCCGACGGCCCGCGCTCGCGCTGTGGTTCTACCTCTCGGCGGTCGCCGGCTCCCTCACGCACGTCGTGTGGGACAGCTTCACCCACCTGGACCGCTGGGGCACCGACGCGCTGCCCGCGCTCGGTGAGCCGGCCGCCTTCGGCCTGCCCCTCTACTCGTACCTCCAGTACGGCAGTTCGGCGGTCGCCGCCTGCGCCCTGCTCTGGTTCGCGGGGACCGCGCTGCGCCGGATCCCGGACTCCGCGCCGCCCGTGTCCGTACCGGTGCTGACGCGCGCCGAGACCGTCGGCGCGCTCGTCCTGGTCGTGGTGTGCGTGGCGGCCGGGGTCACGGTGCGCGTGATCCGGTTCTTCGCGTACGTCGACCGGATCGGCCACCCGCTCGACATCATCCCGACGGTCTGCTTCGGCGCGGGCGGCGGTCTCGCCGTGGCCCTGCTGCTGTACGGGGTCCTCGTCCGGCTGCGGCACCGCCCCGGCCGTACGGCGCGGGGCGCGGACCCGCACGCCGACGCGCGAACGCCCGTCCCCACCGCGTAGCAGCGGGGACGGGCGTTGCGCCAAAGCCGGCGCGCGGACGCCGGCACGCGGACGCCGGCACGCGGACGCCACGCGCGTACCCGTCCGTGCGCGGACGGTCAGTGCGCGGCGGACTCCCAGTCGGGGCCGACGCCCACCGACACGTCCAGTTCGGCCCGCAGGTCGACGGCGGCGCCCATCTCGCGGCGCACCAGCTCCTCCACCCGCTCCCGCTCGCCGGGGGCGATCTCCAGCACGATTTCGTCATGGACCTGGAGCAGCATCCGCGAGGACAGTCCGGCCTCGGTGATCGCCTTGTCCACGCGCAGCATGGCGACCTTGACGATGTCGGCCGCGGTGCCCTGGATCGGGGCGTTGAGCGCCATCCGCTCGGCGGCCTCGCGGCGCTGGCGGTTGTCGCTGTTGAGGTCGGGCAGGTAGCGGCGGCGGCCGAAGACGGTCGCCGTGTACCCGGTGGCGCGGGCCTCGTCGACGACCCGCTGGAGGTACTCGCGGACCCCGCCGAACCGCTCGAAGAAGGTCTCCATCAGGCCGCGGGCCTCGGCGGGCTCGATGTTCAGCTGCTGGGCGAGGCCGAAGGCGGACAGCCCGTACGCCAGGCCGTACGACATCGCCTTGATCTTGCGGCGCATCTCGGCGTCGACCTGGGACCGCTCCACCGCGAAGACCTGGGAGGCGACGGTGGTGTGCAGGTCCTCGCCGGTGGCGAAAGCCTCGATCAGGCCCGCGTCCTCGGAGAGGTGGGCCATGACGCGCAGTTCGATCTGGCTGTAGTCGGCGGTCATGAGGGACTCGAAGCCCTCGCCGACGACGAACCCGCGGCGGATGGCGCGGCCCTCATCGGTGCGCACCGGCACGTTCTGCAGGTTCGGGTCCGTGGAGGACAGGCGTCCGGTCGCGGCGACGGTCTGGCTGAAGCTGGTGTGCACCCGGCCGTCGGGGGCGACGGCCTTGACCAGGCCCTCGACGGTGACGCGGAGCTTGGCCTGCTCGCGGTGGCGCAGCATGATGACCGGCAGCTCGTGGTCGGTCTGGGTGGCCAGCCAGGCCAGCGCGTCGGCGTCCGTGGTGTAGCCGGTCTTGGTCTTCTTGGTCTTCGGCAGGTCCAGCTCGCCGAAGAAGACCTCCTGGAGCTGCTTGGGCGAGCCGAGGTTGAACTCGTGTCCGACCGCGCCGTGCGCCTCCTTCACCGCCTGCTGGACGGCGCCCGCGAACTGCTGCTCCATGGCGTCCAGGTGGTCGCGGTCGGCGGCGATGCCGGCCCGCTCCATCCGGGCGAGCAGTTCGGACGTCGGGAGTTCCATGTCGTGCAGCAGCTCGGTCGCGCCCACCTCGTCGAGCTTGCCGGTGAAGGCGTCGCCCAGGTCGAGGACCGCGCGGGCCTGTGCCATGAGCGCGTCCGCCTCGGCGGTGTCGTCGGCGCCGAAGGCCAGCTGGCCGTCCGCGGCGGCGGGGGCCAGTTCACGGTGCAGGTACTCGTTGGACAGGGCGTCCAGGGCGAAGGAGCGGCGGCCGGGCTTGACCAGGTAGGCGGCGAGTGCCGTGTCCATGGTGACCCCGGCGAGGGTCCAGCCGTGTTCGGGGAAGACCCGCATGAGGCCCCTGGCGTTGTGCACGACCTTCGGCTTCGCCGTGTCGGCGGCCCAGGCCGCGAAGGCCCGCTCGTCGCTCTCGTCCGCCGCGTGCGGTTCGAACCAGGCGGCCGCCCCGTCGGCCGCGGCGAGCGCGATCTCGGTGACCTTGCCCGCGCCGAGGTTCCAGCTGTCGACGGTGGCCACGCCCAGCGGTCCACCCGCGTGGGCCTCCAGCCAGGGGGCGAGCTCGCCGGCGCCCAGGACGGAGCCGTCCAGCTCCACGGCGGGCGCCGGGGCGGGGGCTTCCTCCTCTGCGGTGCCCGGGTCCACGGCGAGCAGCCGCTCGCGCAGCGAGGCGTTGCGGATCTCCAGCACGTCGAGCACGCCGAGCATCCCGGCGCGGTCGTACGGGAGACGGGTGAGGTCGGCGGGGGTCTTGGGCAGCTCCACGTCCTTGACCATCTCGGTCAGGACGCGGTTGAGCTTGACGGCGTCCAGGTGGTCCCGGAAGTTCTGCCCGGCCTTGCCCTTGACCTCCTCGGCGCGCTCGACGAGCTCCTTGAACGACCCGAACTGGGTGATCCACTTGGCGGCGGTCTTCTCGCCGACGCCGGGGATGCCGGGCAGGTTGTCGGAGGGGTCGCCGCGCAGCGCCGCGAAGTCCGGGTACTGCTGGGGGGTGAGCCCGTACTTCTCCTCGACCTTCTCCGGGGTGAAGCGGGTGAGCTCGGAGACGCCCTTGGTCGGGTAGAGCACGGTGGTGTGCTCGGACACCAGCTGGAAGGAGTCGCGGTCGCCGGTGACGATCAGCACGTCGAAGCCGAGCGCCTCCGCCTGCGTGGCCAGTGTCGCGATCACGTCGTCGGCCTCGAAGCCGTCGACGGCGAACCGCGGCACGTTCATCGTGTCGAGGAGCTCGCCGATCAGCTCGACCTGCCCCTTGAACTCGTCGGGGGTCTTGGAGCGGTTCGCCTTGTACTCGGGGAACTCCGTCGAGCGCCACGTCTTGCGGGACACGTCGAACGCCACCGCGAAGTGCGTGGGCGCCTCGTCGCGCAGCGTGTTCGCCAGCATCGACGCGAAGCCGTAGACCGCGTTCGTCGGCTGTCCGGTCGCGGTCGTGAAGTTCTCCGCGGGCAGCGCGAAGAACGCCCGGTACGCCAGGGAGTGCCCGTCCATGAGCATCAGGCGGGGGCGGTCCGCCGCGGTCGTCTGGTCCGTCTTCTTCGCTGCTGTGTCTGCCACGCCCCCGATCCTAGGCGCCCCCGCCGACAATTCCGGCGTCGGCGATGTCGGAGGACCGTGACAGGATCGGGTGTATACACGCACAGCAGCTCGAAGGGGAGCGACATGGCCGCCAAGCCGCCCGCAGGTGATCCGGTACAGGACGCGCCGCAGGTCGCGCCCCCCAAGCACGCCGCCGCGGGGCTGCCCGCGATCGGGCACACCCTGAGGGCCGCGCAGCGGCAGATGGGCGTCGTACGCACCGCGCGCACCCTCCTCAAGGTCAACCAGAAGAACGGCTTCGACTGCCCGGGCTGTGCCTGGCCCGAGGGAGACGAGCGGCACACCGCCGAATTCTGCGAGAACGGCGCCAAGGCCGTCGCGGAGGAGGCCACGCTGCGCCGGGTCACCCCGGAGTTCTTCGCCGCGCACCCCCTCGCCGACCTGGCCGCGCGCTCGGGCTACTGGCTGGGGCAGCAGGGGCGGATCACCGAGCCGGTGTACCTGCCCCCGGGCGGCGACCGGTACGAGGCGGTCTCCTGGGAACGCGCCTTCGCGATCATCGCCGAGGAGCTGCGCGGGCTCGCCTCCCCCGACGAGGCCGTCTTCTACACCTCGGGCCGCACCAGCAACGAGGCCGCGTTCCTCTTCCAGCTGTTCGTCCGCGAGTACGGCACGAACAACCTGCCCGACTGCTCCAACATGTGCCACGAGTCCTCGGGCTCCGCGCTGAACGAGACCATCGGCATCGGCAAGGGCAGCGTCTCCCTGGAGGACCTGCACCAGGCCGACCTGATCATCGTGGCCGGGCAGAACCCGGGCACCAACCACCCCCGCATGCTGTCCGCCCTGGAGCGGGCCAAGTCGTCCGGCGCGAAGATCATCTCGGTGAACCCGCTGCCCGAGGCCGGGATGGAGCGGTTCAAGAACCCGCAGACCCCGCTCGGCATGCTCAAGGGCACGGCGCTGAACGACCTGTTCCTCCAGATCCGCATCGGCGGCGACCAGGCCCTCTTCCGGCTCCTCAACAAGCTGGTCATCGAGGCGGGCGGAGCCACCGACGAGGCTTTCATCCGCGAACACACCCACGGCTACGAGGAGTTCGCCGCCGCCGCCGCGGAGACCGACTGGGACGCGACCCTCGCCGCGACCGGCCTGACCCGGCCCGAGATCGAACGCGCCCTGGCCATGGTCCTGGCCTCCGAGCGGACCATCGTCTGCTGGGCCATGGGCCTCACCCAGCACAAGCACTCCGTCGCCACCATCCGCGAGGTCGTCAACCTACTGCTGCTGCGCGGGAACATCGGCCGGCCCGGAGCCGGGGTGTGCCCGGTCCGCGGCCACTCCAACGTGCAGGGCGACCGCACCATGGGCATCTTCGAACGCCCCGCGCCCGCCTTCCTCGACGCCCTCGACCGCGAGTTCGCGATCACCTCGCCCCGCACGCACGGCTTCGACGTGGTCCGCTCCATCCAGGCCCTGCGGGACGGCGAGGCCAAGGTCTTCTTCGCCATGGGCGGCAACTTCGTCGGCGCCACCCCCGACACCGAGGTCACCGAGGCGGCCGTCCGCCGCGCCTCGCTGACCGTGCACGTCTCCACCAAACTCAACCGCTCCCACGCGGTGACCGGCCGCCACGCCCTGATCCTGCCCACCCTCGGCCGCACCGACAAGGACACCCAGGTCTCGGGCAAGCAGTTCGTGACCGTCGAGGACTCCATGGGCATGGTCCACTCCTCACGCGGCAACCTCGCCCCCGCGGGCCCCCGGCTGCTCTCCGAGCCCGCGATCGTGGCACGCCTGGCCCGCGCGGTCCTCGGCGAGGCGTCGAAGACCCCCTGGGAGGAGTTCGAGCGCGACTACTCCGCCATCCGCGACCGGATCTCCCGCGTCGTCCCCGGCTTCGAGGACTTCAACGCCCGCGTCGCCCGCCCCGGCGGCTTCCAACTGCCGCACGCCCCGCGCGACGAGCGCCGCTTCCCCACCGCGACGGGCAAGGCGAACTTCACCGCCGCCGCCGTCGAGTACCCCAGGGTCCCGGCCGGACGGCTGCTCCTGCAGACCCTGCGCAGCCACGACCAGTACAACACCACGATCTACGGCCTCGACGACCGCTACCGCGGCATCACCGGCGGCCGCCGCGTCGTCATGGTCAACCCCGAGGACGCGGCCGAGCTCGGGCTCGCCGACGGCGCCTACACCGACCTGGTGAGCGAGTGGAGGGACGGGGTGGAGCGGCGCGCTCCCGGCTTCCGCGTCGTGTACTACCCGACCGCCCGTGGCTGCGCGGCCGCCTACTACCCCGAGACCAACGTGCTGGTCCCCCTGGACTCCACCGCGGACACCAGCAACACCCCCGCGAGCAAGTCCGTCGTCATCCGCTTCGAACCGGCCTGATAGAACGACCTCAGGACAAGCAGGTCAACGAGCGTTGAGAGACGGAGCCGGCCCATGGGCGAGCAGCACACCGTGAAGTTCCCGCAGGAGGTCCTCGACGAGTACGCGGCCCTGGGCATCGACCTGCCCACGCTGTTCTCGGCGGGCCACCTCGGCGAGCGGATGGACATCCGCATCCTGGAAGCCTCGGCCGAACGCGTCGTGGCCACGATGCCGGTCGAGGGCAACACCCAGCCGTACGGGCTCCTGCACGGCGGGGCCTCGGCCGTGCTGGCCGAGACCCTCGGCTCCGTCGGCGCGATGATGCACGGCGGCATCAACAAGATCGCCGTGGGCGTGGACCTGAACTGCACCCACCACCGCGGCGCCCGGTCCGGCCTGGTCACCGGGGTCGCGACCCCGGTCCACCGGGGCCGTTCCACCACCACCTACGAGATCGTCATCAGCGACGACCAGGACCGCCGCGTCTGCACCGCCCGGCTGACCTGCCTGCTGCGCGACGCGAACCCGCAACACCCCGGCAACACCTGACCGTTGTCACCCCCGGCCCACCGGTCTAGCGTGCCTCGCATGGGTACGGGACCGATGCCGGGCAGCGCCCGGGCGACGGGCGCGGCGACGCTGATCGCCGCGCTCGCCCTGGGCTGCTCCACGGCCGGCGGCCCGTCCGGCGCACCCGCCCCCGCACCCGGGACACCCGCCCCGCACACCACATCCCCCGCCGAGCTGTGCACCGCCCTGGTCACCCACTGGAGCGGCGTCCTGCTCGACGCCGGCCAGGGCCGCGACGCCGTCGGGCTCGACTACCAGGCCATGGGCCTGTCCGGCGCCCAGTACGAGATCCTCCGCGCGGTCACCGCAGCCGCCCGCGCCGAGGAGCGGACCGGCGGCCCCGCCGCCGGGCGCGCGCTCGCCGCCCGGGAGGCGGGGGCCCGCTGCGCCGAGCGCCACCGTCCGGGCGGCCCGACCGACGGCCCCTGGCAGTGAGCCGCCCGACCGCGGCGGGCGGCCCGCGGTGAGCGGCGTCGGCCCCGTGGAGCCCGGCGAGGGCACCACGGGCCCGGAGCGCCCGCCGGCCCGGCCCCGGCCGCTCGCGGCGTGGGCGGCCCGGTCCCCGCGCCGCCGGGGTGCCGCTCGGTGGGCGGCTACCTCGCCGCCCGTTTCGGCCGCGAGGCCGTCGACCGGCTCGTCGAAC
>NZ_JBEOXU010000170.1:0-11747 GCF_040296725.1 Streptomyces sp. NPDC002044 | reverse complement strand
TGCCGGACGCGGCGCCGCGCACCACCGCCGGATGGTCCCGGCCCGCCGCCAGCGCCGCCGTCCCGTCGAGCAGGCCGGCAAGGTCCCCGGCCACGACCACGGCCCGCTCGTCGAAGTGGGTCCGGGTCGCGGCGAGCGAGAAGGCCGTGTCCACCGCGTCGTACGCGGCGTCCCCCTGGTGCCCGTGCAGCCGCCCGGCCTGCCCGCGCAGCGCCGGGGCGTCCCGCCCGGACAGCACCCAGGCCACGGGACCGCCGTCGCCGTCGCCGCCCGTACCGTTCCCGCCCGTACCGTCCCCGGCGGGCACCGGTGCGGCCTCGCCCACCACGACGTGGCAGTTGGTCCCGCCCATGCCGAACGAGCTCACGCCGGCGAGCAGCGGCCGCCCGGGCGCCGGCCACGCGCTCTCGGCGGTCTGGACCCGCAGCCCCAGGTCCGCCAGCGGGATCGCCGGGTTCGCCTGGCGGAAGTTCAGACTCGCCGGGATCCGCCGCCGGGACACCGACAGGGCCGTCTTCAGCAGGCCCACCAGCCCGGCCGCGCCTTCCAGATGGCCCACGTTCGTCTTCGCGGAACCCACCAGCAGCGGCGCGTGCGCCGGACGGCCCGCGCCGAGCGCCGCGCCCAGCGCGGCGGCCTCGACGGGATCGCCCACCGGTGTCCCGGTGCCGTGCAGTTCGACGTACTGCACCGAGCCCGCGTCCGTACCGGCCCGCGCGTGCGCGGCGCGCAGCACCGCCTCCTGCGCGGCCCGGTCCGGAACCGTCAGCCCGGCGGACGCGCCGTCGTTGTTGACGGCGCTGCCCAGGATCACGCAGTGCACCCGGTCCCCGTCGGCGACCGCCCGGTCCAGCGGCTTGAGCACCACGGCGACACCGCCCTCGCCCCGCACGTACCCGTTCGCCCGCGAGTCGAAGGTGAAGCACCGGCCGTCGGGCGACAGAGCGCCGAACCGCGCGCTGTCCGCGCTGCTTCCGGGCGACAGGATCAGGTTCACCCCGCCGACGACCGCCAGGTCGGCGTCCCCGTTGCGCAGGCCCTCGCAGGCGAGATGGACCGCCACCAGGGACGAGGACTGCGCCGCGTCGACGGTCAGGCTCGGACCGGTCAGCCCCAGCACGTACGACAGCCGGTTGGCGATGACGCCCCGGCTGAGACCCGTCACCGAGTGCCGTCCGGCCGCGGCCTCGCCGCGCCGGTGGTGCAGCGCCGCGTAGTCGTCCCAGATGGCGCTCGCGTACACCGCCGTACGGCTGCCCGCCAGGGAGCCGGGCACGATCCCCGCCTCCTCCAGCGCCTCCCAGCCCAGTTCGAGCATCAGCCGCTGCTGCGGGTCCATCGCCGCCGCCTCGCGCGGGGAGATCCCGAAGAAGGCCGCGTCGAACCGGTCCACCTCCTCCAGGAAGGCACCCGCGGCGGGGGCCGAGGCGGACCAGCGGTCCGCCGGCGGCTCCCCGACCGCGTCCTCGCCCCGGCTGAGCAGCCGCCAGAAGGCGGCGGGGTCGGCGGCTCCCGGAAGACGGCAGGCGAGTCCGACGACGGCGATCGGTGCGGAGCGGGGCTTGGCCATGGTCTGTCACGTACTCCCTCGTCGAGGACGAATCCGGGACCAGCCTCGCCACCTGCTCTAACGGGGGTCTTGGGGCGTTCTAAACCCGGTCCGCCGCCGGCCCGTGCAGCCCCGACCGCAACGCCGCGAGGTGCTCCGCGCCGATGCGCCGCTGCTCCTGCGGCCCCACCCCGCCCATGAACGCGTGGTGCGCGCCGGGGAAGTTGTGCACCTCCACCGGCACACCCGCCTGGGCCAGCCGCAGCCCGTACAGCAGGCCCTCGTCGCGCAGCGGGTCGAGACCGGCCGTCGAGACGTACGCGGGCGGGAGCCCGCTCAGATCCGCCGCCCGGGCCGGCGCCGCGGCCTCCGCCAGCCGGTCCCGGTCGGCACCGCCCAGGTACAGGTCCCAGCTCTCCCGCGCCAGCCGGCTGTTCCAGACCGGCGTGTCCGTGTACGAGGCCATCGACGCGGTCGCCAGCCGGTCGTCCAGCACCGGCGTGCTCAGGTGCTGGAAACACAGCGCGGGACCGCCCCGCTCCCGGGCCAGCAGGGTGAGCCCGGCGGCGAGCGCGCCGCCCGAACTGGCCCCCGCCACCGCGATCCGGGCCGGGTCGGCGCCGAGCCCGGCCGTGTGGCCGGCCGTCCACTCCAGGGCCGCCCAGCAGTCCTCCAGTCCCGCCGGGTACGGATGCTCCGGCGCCAGCCGGTAGGAGACCGCGACCACCACCGCCGACGCGTGCAGCGCCGCCTGAGCGGCCCCCAGGTGCACCGAGTCCAGGTTCCCGAGGCAGAACCCGCCGCCGTGGATCCACAGCACCGCGGGCAGGTCCGAGGACACCGCCCGCGGCCGGTACACCCGCACGCGCACGTCCGGCCCGCCGGCCGGCCCCGGAACCAGCAGCTCCCGTACATCGGTCCCCGGCACCGGCGGCAGCTCGGCGAGGCTCAGCAGCCTGCCGCGGTGGCCGGCCACCGCGTCGGCGAGACGTCCCTCGACCGGCATCCTCAGACCTCCAGCGTCAGGGCCTGGGAGGGACACAGCGCCACCGTCTCGCGGGCCTGCGACTCCTCGTCCCGGCCGCTCACCCGCTCCCGGAGCAGGAGCACCGTGCCCTCCTCGGACTGGTCGAAGCGGTCGGGGTCGGACAGGACGCACTGTCCCGCGCCCAGACACCGGTGGGTGTCGGCCGTGATGCGCATTTCTTCGGGTCCCTTCTGTCGGGCGGTCGAGCGGTCGAGCTGACGAACGCGGGCGCGGTACGTCACCAGGTGACGGGCAGTTCCCAGATGCCCTGCACGCCGCCCGGCTCCTTGAGCGGCAGCGCCGCGGCGGGAACCGCGAGGCGCAGCCCCGGCAGCCGGCGGAACAGGGTGGACAGGGCGATCTCCATCTCGGCCCGGGCGAGGTTCTGCCCGATGCACTGGTGCACCCCGTGGCCGAAGGAGATGTGGTGCCGGGCCCCGCGCGCCACCTCGAAGGCGTTCGCCCCGGGGAAGGCGTCCTCGTCCCGGTTGGCCGTCGAGATCACCACGATCACCCCGTCGCCCGCCTTGACCGCGTGGCCTCCGAGTTCGGTGTCGGTGGTCGCGAACCGGGCCACGCCGTCCGCGATGGCCATGTAGCGCAGGAGTTCCTCGACCGCCCCCGGCAGCAGGGCGGCGTCCGAGCGCAGCGCGGCCAGCTGGGCCGGGTTCTGCAACAGGGTCAGGATCCCGAGCGCGATCGCGCTGGCGGTCGTCTCGTGACCGGCGACGAGCAGCAGCAGCGCGATGTCGACCAGATCGCGGTGGGACAGGTGGCCCGGCGTCAGTTGCTCGGCGATCAGCGTGTCGAGCAGCCCGTCGCCGGGCTCCCGCTCCTTGCGCCGGATCAGACCGTCCAGGTATCCGCTGAGCTGCGCGAAGGCGTCCGCGCTGTCCTCCAGCGTGGTGGTTCCGGTCACCACCCGGCGCGACTGGTGCTCGAAGAAGGCGTGGTCGGTGTACGGCACGCCCAGCAGCTCGCAGATGACGATGGACGGCACCGGCAGGGCGAAGTCCGGCACCAGGTCGGCCACGGGCCCCTTGGCCTCGATCGAGTCGATCAGCTCGTCGACGAGGCGCTGGATGCCCGGCCGCAGTGCCGCCACCTTCTTCACGGTGAAGGTGGAGAGCAGCATGCGCCGCTGGACGGTGTGCTCCGGCGGGTCCATGCCGATGAAGTTGCGGACCTTGCGGGCCGCTTCGAAGCGGGGCGCGGTGGCCGGGTAGTGCGGGTGCACCCGGTCGGAGGAGAAGGTGACCGCGTCCAGCAGCACCTTCCTGGCCTCCGCGTGCCCGCTGACGGCCCACACCCGGCGCCCGTCGTACAGCTCCACGAGGGACACGGGCCCCTCCTCGCGGTACCGGTCGTAGCCCGCGGGCGGCTGGAAGGGGCAACTACGGCCCTGCGGGTACGCGGGCGGGGATCCGGCGGGCCCGGTGCTCCCGGCCGTCTCTGCTGTCGCGGTCATTCCTTGGCCTCCAGGGTGGCGGTGTGCGCCGGTGCCACCGGGACGGCGACGGGCGCTTGGGGGCGGGGCGGGCCGAGCCGGCGTACGGCCGGCGTCTCCACCCAGGTGAACAGGACGTACGCCAGGCCCAGGCTGACCAGCAGCGCGGCGAACAGCAGCCCGGCCCCGGCCGCCGCGGGCAGCGGATCACCGGTGCCGATCAGCCAGCGGTGGCCGTACGTCACGACCAGGCCGTGCACCATGTAGAACGCGAACGAGAGCTCGCCCAGCCGGACCAGGACCGGCCCCCGCAGGGGCGAGCGGGTCCCGCGGTCGTCGGACACCGCGGCGGCGGCCACCAGCGGGGTCAGCCACAGGGCGGCGGTTCCGGCCACCCCGTACAGGTACGGGACGGAGGAGTTCACGGCGTACCCGCCGACGGCGATCAGCGCGGCCGGCAGCAGCCCGATCCTGGGCCAGGCACCCGCCAGGACCAGCCGGGCGGCCACCATGCCGAGGAGGAACTCCAGGGCGCGCACCGGCGGGAAGAAGTAGACGAACCAGATCTGCTCGAACGACAGCGTGCCGTCGTCTATGAACGGCAGCGGCGTCCCGGTGACGGCGTACTGGCCGACCACCGGGGCGATCACGGTGAACGCGCCGAGGGTGGCGGCGAGCGGCCAGAGCCGGGCCACCGGCACCCGGTTCAGCAGGCGCAGCAGGAACGGGAAGCTCAGGTAGAAGAAGAGCTCGACCGACAGGGACCAGCTGACCGCGTTCATCGTGTTCGGCACGGTGAGGTCCGGGAACCAAGCCTGGACCAGGAAGAGGTTCGCCAGCGTGCCCTTCGTGGTGAAGGGGTCGGCGGCGATCAGCATCAGCACGCCGGCGAGGGCGAAGGTGACCAGGTGGTTGGGGAAGATCTTCGCCAGCCTGCGCCGCCAGACCCGGGGCGCCGTGTCGTCCGTCCGCGCCGACCAGGTCAGGACGAATCCGCTGAGGACGAAGAAGAAGGTGACGCCGTAGAAACCGGCGTTGGCGAACACCTCACCGAGCGCGTCGCCCCCCGAACCCCCGACGAACCGTGTCTGCCAGGTCGTGTGGAAGAGGAAGACGAGCAGCGCCGCGATGAAGCGCAGTCCCGTGAGGGACGGGAGTCTCGACGCACGGGGGGCGGCTGGTGGGCGGGACATGAGAGGTGACCTCCGGCTGGTACGGGAACGGGCGCGCCCAGGCTGGCAGCCGCCTGTTGGCCGGATCTAAAGCCGCCCTTGTGCCGCTCGGGAGCCGGTGGCGGCGTCCGCGGCGGTGCCGGTGCCCGTGGTCCGGTCGCCGTCCGCGCTGCCCGGGCCTTCCGCGGGGCCCTGCGCCGGGCCGGTGGGCCGGGCCGTGCGCGCCCGCCTCGGTACCGCCTCCAGCAGGGCCCTCGTGTACGGGTGGGCCGGGGCCGCGAACACCTCCTCGACGGGGCCCGACTCGACGATCCGCCCGTCCTTCATCACCATCACCCGCCCGCAGACCTCCCGGACCACGGCCAGATCGTGCGAGATGAACAGCATCGCCAGGCCCAGCGACGCCTGCAGCTCGCGCAGCAGGTCGAGGACCTGCGCCTGCACGGACACGTCGAGCGCCGACACCGGCTCGTCGCACACGAGCAGCCGCGGCCCCGGGGCCAGGGCCCGGGCGATGGCGACCCGCTGCCGCTGCCCTCCGGACAGGGCGAGCGGCCTGCGCTCCAGGTGCTCCTCGGCCAGCCCGACCCGTTCGAGCAGGTCCAGCGTCCGCTTCCGGCGTTCCTGCCGGGGCACACCGGACACGGCCAGCGCCTCGCCGACGAGCCGCTCGACGCTCCACCGGGGGTCGAACGCGCTGAGCGGGTCCTGCGGCACCAGCTGCACCGCGGCACGGCGGGCACGCCGCTCGCGCTCCCGGACCGTGCTCCACGCGCGGCCCTCCAGCCGGATCTCACCGGCGTCGGGCGCCGTCAGCCCCAGCACCATCCGGGCCAGGGTCGACTTCCCCGAGCCGGACTCGCCGACGAGCCCCAGCGACTCCCCGGGACGCAGGGCGAACGAGACCTCGTCCACGGCGGTACGGCGGCTGCCGCGCGGCCCCTTGAACGCCTTGACCAGGTCACGGGCCACCAGCAGCGGTTCCCCCTCGGTCACCCCGGCCGGCGCGGCCCGCCCGCGGCTCCCCGGTACGGCCGCCAGCAACGCCCGCGTGTACGGGTGCCGGGGCTGCTCGAGGACCTCCCCGACCGGGCCCGACTCGACGATCAGACCGTCCTTCATCACGGCCACCCGGTCGGCCAGCGCCTCGACCACCGCCAGGTCGTGGCTGATCAGCAGCAGTCCCGTGCCGCCCGCCTTCAACTCGCCGAGCAGGGCCAGGATCCGGGCCTGAACGGAGGCGTCCAGCGCCGTCGTCGGCTCGTCCGCGATCAGCACGCCCGGCTCCGCCGCGAGGGCCGAGGCGATCAGTGCCCGCTGGCGCAGCCCGCCGGACAGCTGGTGGACGTAACTCGCGGCCCGCTCGGCCGGTTCGGGCACGCCGACCCGGCCCAGGAGTTCCACCACCCGCCCGCCGGCCCGCGACCGGGGCACGATCCGGTGGGTGAGCAGCGGTTCGGCGATCTCCTTGCCCACCGGCCGCAGTGGGTCGAGCGCCACCAGCGCGTCCTGGGACACCAGGCCGATCCGCCGGCCCCGTACGGAGCGCCACTCGCGGTCCCCGTAGCCGCGGGCGTCCTGCCCGAACAGCCGCAGGTGCGCCGCGGTGACCGCGGCGGTGGGCCCGGCCAGCCCGAGCAGGGCGCGCGCGAGGGCGCTCTTGCCGGACCCGGACTCGCCGACCAGGGCCAGGCAGCGGCCCGCGGCGAGCGCCAGCGAGGCGCCGCGCACCGCGTGCACCTGGCGGTGCCCGGTACCGAACCGGACGTGCAGGTCGGCGACTTCGATCAGCGAACCGCCGTCCGCGGCGCCGCCCGAGTCCCGGCCCGCGACGCCGACGGCGTCACCCGCCGCGTGGTCCGCCGGCTCGTCCGCCGCGTCGCGCGCGGGGCCGCGCGCGGCGGTCACCCGTACCCGTATGCCCGTCATGAAGAGGCCCGTCCTTCGGCTCGTGTCTGTGCGTGCCGTCCGACCACCGTGACGGCGAGGACCGTGCCGAGCAGCAGCAGTCCGGGGAACAGGGCGATCCACCAGGCCTGGTCCAGGAAGTCCTGGCCCTCGGTGAGCATCGCGCCCCATTCCGGTGTCGGCGGCTGCGCCCCCAGCCCCAGGTAACTCAGCGCCGCCCCGGTGGAGATGGACGCGCCGAGCGTCACCGTGGCCAGGACGACCAGCGGGCCCAGCGTGTTCGGCAGCACGTGCCGCAGGACGATCAGCGGACGCGGCACCCCGAGGGCGACCGCCGACTCCACGTACCCGGAACGGCGTACGACCAGCGCCTGGGCGCGTACGACCCGGGCGAACCCGGGCGCCGTCCCGACGGCCACCGCGATCGTCGTCCCGGTGACCCCCTTCCCGGCCACCAGGACCACCAGCAGCGCCAGCAGCAGCCCCGGCAAGGCCAGCAGCACGTCCGCCCCGCGCATCAGCAGCGCGTCCCCGAACCGCCCGGACAGCGCCGCGGCCAGTCCCCACACCACGGCGACGGCGACCCCCGCGCCGGTGGCGGCCGCGCCGATCGCCAGCGAGTAGCGCGTGCCGTGCACCACCCGGGCGAAGACGTCCCGGCCCAGCTGGTCGGTACCGAACCAGTGGGCGCCGTCCGGCGGCCGCAGCGCGTTCAGCGGATCGGTGTCGGTCGCGCCGACGCCCGTGAACAGCGCGGGCGCCAGCGCCGCGACCAGGATCAGGACCAGGGCCGCCCCGGCGGCCACCACCGCCGGACGGACCCGCGGCGGATCGCTCCATGTCGGCAGACTCACGCGGCCGCCACCCCCGTTCCCTTCCGCAGCCGCGGATCGACCACCGCGTACAGCACTTCCACCACGGCACCCACCACCACGAACGCGACCGCGGACAGCGTCACCACCCCCTGGACCACCGGCAGGTCCCGGCCGCCGACGGCCTGGAGCGCGACCCGGCCGATCCCGGACCGGGCGAACACGCTCTCCACCACCACGGCCCCGCCCAGCAGCGTGCCCGTGAACCAGCCCGCCAGGGTCAGCGCCGGCAGCGCCGCGTGGCGCAGCGCGTGCCGCGACCGGACGGTGTGCTCCCGCAGCCCGCGGGCGCGCGCGGTGAGCGCGAAGGGCTGACGCAGCGCGTCCAGCAGCCCCTCGCGCATCACCTGGGCCAGCACCGCCGCGATCGGCAGCGCCAGCGTGAGGACCGGAAGCACCAGCGACCGCGCGTCGCCGCTGTCGGAGACCGGGAACCAGCCGAGCCGGAAGGAGAACACCGTCAGCAGCATGATCCCGAACCAGAACGACGGGGTGGACACGACCACCAGCTCCACCAGCGCCGACACCCGGCGCGGCCAGCGGGACCGGCCGGACGTCAGCACCGTCACCGCGACGGACAGCGCGACCGCGAGCAGCGTCGCGTACAGGGCCAGCTCCAGCGTCGGCCCGAGCTGCTCGGAGAGCACCCGCGCCACCGGCTGCTGGAGCTGGTAGGAGTCGCCCAGGTCACCCCGCAGGAGCCGTCCCAGGTACGCCGCGTACTGCACGGCGAGCGGGTCGTCGAGCCCGTAGTGCTGCCGGATCTCGGCCCGCTGGGCCGCGTCGACCAGGGCCTGGGAGCCGACCACCGCGTCCACCGGGTCGCCCGGCACCAGTTGGAGCACCGCGAAGGCACAGGTCGCCGCGCCCCACACGACCAGGACGGCCGCGCCCAGCCGGACGGCGAGGTACCGGACGGCCCGCGGCATCAGCGGGCCTCGACCCAGGCGCCGTAGAACTCGGGCCACGCCGAGATCGACTGGCGCAGACCGTGCACCTGCTTGTTGACGCCGACCGTCGAGCGCTTGACGTAGGCGGGCACCACCACGGCCTGGTCCAGCGTCCAGCGCTGCACCTTCCCGTACGCCTCGGCGCGCAGCTTCGGGTCCGTCGCCGCCTGGGCCTCCTTGAGCCACACGTCCACCTGCGGGTCCGCGACCCGGGCGAAGTTGTGGCCGCCGCCCTCGGCGGTCTCGGTGGACAGGAAGAAGTGGCTCAGGATGTCACCGTCGGCCCGCGCCCAGGAGGTCTCGACGACGTCGTAGCGGCCCGAGTCCAGCCGCCCGGAGACCTCGGCCGCGTCCGTGGAGGCGGCCAGGTCCAGCTTGACGCCGGTCTTCTTCAGCTCGCCCTGCACCGCCTGGGAGAAGATGCTCGCCTTGCCGTAGACGGGTGCGACGACGGTGAGGGTCTTGCCGTCCTTCGTGCGGAAGCCCTCGCCGTCCCGGCCGGTCCAGCCCGCCTCGTCCAGCAGCCGCGCGGCCTCCTTCGGGTCGTGCGGCCAGCTCTTCTCCAGCGTGCGGTCGTAGCTCTGCGGGGTGGCGGGGGACAGGGTGCTCCACGCACGGGTCCCGGTGCCCTGGAACACCGATTCGACGAGCGCGTCGAGGTCCACCGCCCGCTGGAAGGCCCTGCGGACGCGGACGTCGGAGAAGAGCGGGCCCTTGGTGTTCAGGTAGAAGGCGTCGACGGCGCCGGGGACGTCCTTGGTGACCAGCGACAGCTTGGCGTCGCGCTCGACGAGTGCGACCTGCTGGGCCGGTACGGCGCCGGCCGCGTCGACCTGGCCGGAGGTCAGCGCGCCGACGCGGGTGGCGGCCTCGCCGATGAACCGGATGGTGAAGGAGTCCAGCCGGGCGGCGCCGGTGTGTCCGGCGCCCTCCGGGGCCCAGGCGTAGCCCGGGTTCCTGGTGTAGCCGCGCTGCTGGCCGCGGGTGTAGGCGCCGGCCTTGAAGGGGCCGCTGCCGACCGCGGTGGTGCCCGCGCACAGGGTGTCCGCGCCGGCCTTCAGGGAGGCGGGGGCGGCCAGTCCGAGGTAGGTGGTGCTGACGGCCTGGAGGAAGGGGGCGTACGGGCGGCTGAAGCGGACCTCCACTTCCGTCGGGCTCTTCACGGTCGTCCCCTCGTACGGGCCGAGCAGCCCGGCCGCGTACTGCGACTGGGTCTCCTTGGCGCTGACGTGGTCGAAGTTGGCCTTCACGGCCTCCGCGTCGAGGCGGGTCCCGTCGTGGAAGGTGACGTCGTCGCGCAGGACGAAGGTGTACGTCTTCCCGTCCGGGGCCGTCTTCCAGGACGTGGCGAGCCAGGGCTTCAGCTCTCCCTCGGGGGTCTGGTAGACCAGCGAGTCGAACACCGGCCGCTGGACGAACGCCGTCACGTCCTGGGCGCTGGTGTGCGGGTCCCAGCAGTCCGGTTCCTGGTCCGTGGCGTAGACGAGCTTGCCGCCGGTCACCGGCGCCGCTCCGCCGGCGGGCGCGGTGCCCTCTCCGGCGGAGCAGGCGGTGACGGCGGTGAGGACGACGGCGGACAGCAGGACGGCTCTGCGGGGCGTTCGACGCGAGTGCATGACGGACTCCGGACTCCGGGACGGTGAAGAGGTGGGTACCGGGCCCACTGTCGCGACGGGGGCTAAAGCCGGACTGAACCGTCCTCGGCGTCCCGTGCGAGGACCGCGTCGGCGGCCGCCGCGGCCTCGGCCAGCAGCGCGAAGGACCGCAGCCGGTCCTCCTGGCCGGGCACCACCGTCAGGGCCATGACCTCGTCGGCGCCCGTGCGGGCCAGCAGGGCGGCCAGCTTGTCGCGGACCGTGTCCGGGGCGCCGATCAGCTGGGGTTCCACCAGGTCGTCCAGGAAGCGCCGTTCGGCCGTGCCGTAGGAGTACGAGGCGGCCGTCCGGGCGGACGGGAAGGCGTCGAAGCGCCGGGCGGCGCGCATCAGTATCTTGCCCAGCAGGTACGGCGAGGCGACCGTACGCGCGGCCTCGTCGGTGTCGGCGACCGTGGCCAGGACGGAGACCAGGGTCCGCGGCCGGTCCAGCCGGGCCGAGGGACGGAACGCCTCCCGGTAGCGCTCCAGCGCGAACGCCGAGGCGTGCGGGTTGATCTGGTGGGCGAAGGCGTACGGAAGGCCGAGCGCCCCGGCGGCCCGGGCGCTGGCCGGGCTGGAGCCGAGCATCCACAGGTCCGGCCTGCCGTCGGCGGCGGGCACCGCCACGATGCCCGAGGTGGGGTCGCCGGGCGCGAAGTAGCCGCTGAGCTCGGCGATCTGCTGCGGGAAGTCGTCCTCGCCGCGGTCGGGGGCCCGGCGCAGGGCGCGCGCGGTGACGGGGTCGGTGCCGGGCGCGCGGCCGAGGCCGAGGTCGATGCGGCCGGGGTGCAGGGCCTCCAGGGTGCCGAACTGCTCGGCCACCACCAGGGGCGCGTGGTTGGGGAGCAGTACGCCGCCGGAACCGACCCGCAGGGTGGTCGTGGCGGCGGCGAGCCGGCCGATCAGGATCCCGGGCGCGGAGGTGGCCAGGCTCGGGGTGTTGTGGTGTTCGGCGACCCAGTAGCGGTGGTAGCCGAGGGCTTCGACGCGCGGGGCGAGGGCGACGGTGTCGCGCAGCGCGCCCGTGGCGGTTCCCCCCTCGAAGACGGGCACCACGTCGAGCACGGAGAGCGGGATGCGGCCGGAGCTGGTCATCGGGGATTCCTCGTGGGCGAAGGGAACCGGTCGGGTGTCGTGGTGGTCCAGGTAGGCGGCCCGGCCGGTGCCGGCCCTGCCTAGGCGCTGG
>NZ_JBEOXU010000169.1:0-11856 GCF_040296725.1 Streptomyces sp. NPDC002044 | reverse complement strand
CGGCGGCGCGGTGGGCCGGGCCTTGCGGGCCGGCGGGGTGAAGCGGGCGGCCTCGGCGCGGAGCATGGCGTTCAGAGCGGCGTACGGCGGGGCCGGGAGGGGCCCGCGCACGGGGCAGGGGCGCCACGTCACGGGGCGGTGGCCCGTGACGTGGGGACGGGAGCCCGCGTCAGGGGGCGCGGCGGTCGCGGGCCCCGAGGCCCTCGTCGTCGGAGTCCGTCCACAGGCTGCTGTCGTACGGGGTGTCCGGGACCGTCACCATCAGGGACGGGTCGGGCGGGGCGGGCGGGCCGGCGGGTCTGGCCCGCCCCGCCTGACGCTCCAGCAGCTCGACCCTTCGCGTCAGCTCGTCGAGGTCGCGCCGTACGGCCTTCTGCTCGTCGTGCGGTGAGTCGTGCGGTGGGTCGTGCGCCGGGTCGTTCGGTACGTCGTGCGGCGAGTCGTGCACGGACATGATTCTTGCCCTCACTTCCGCGGGTGCGGTGGCAACGCTCATGTGCGCCTGAGAGTGTTGCGCCTCCTGTCCCCGGTGTGAAGGGACGTGCAGGGATTACGGGCGCGCAGGCTTGATCCGTGCGCCCCCCCGCACCCGGTTTCTCCCTCTTCCGGGGGAACCCGCACCCGTCCCGCGTCCCGGATTGGTCCGCACGGGTGGGGTTGGCGGCGTGGCGTGAGGCGGCTGCGGGGGGTGTGGGGGGCCGTCGATTTCAGTGGGTTCCGGCAACCGGTGTGATCAGCTCCATATACCGCCAAACGTGATCATGCTTCCCCCACGCCCCGCCCCCGGAGGTACGACCCATGTCCCAGAGAAGGCGCAGGTCCTTGGCGCTCCTGACCTCGGGAGTCCTCGCGCTGCCGCTGCTCACGGGCTGCGGCGCGGGCGACGACGAGGGCGGCCCGGCCGCCGCAGGGCAGGACATCGCCACGACCGCCCGCGACCGGGTCGCCGACGGGGGTGTGCTGCGCTGGGCGGTGGACGCCCTCCCGGAGACCCTGAACACCTTCCAGGCGGACGCGGACGCCACCACCGGCCGGATCGCCGGGGCCGTGCTGCCCCAGCTGTTCGTGCTGGACGGCAAGGGCCGGCCGGCGGCCAATCCCGACTATCTGGAGAAGGCGGAGGTCGTCGAGCGCGAGCCCAAGCAGGTCGTCCTGTACAAGCTGCACCAGCAGGCGGTGTGGAGCGACGGCCGCGAGATCGGCGCCGCCGACTTCCTCGCGCAGTGGCGGGCCCTCAACGGCAAGGACTCGGCGTACTGGACGGCCCGGAACGCGGGCTACGAGCGGATCGAGAAGATCGAGCGCGGCAAGACGGACCTGGAGGTCAAGGTCACCTTCGCCAAGCCGTACGCCGACTGGCGCTCGCTGTTCACCCCGCTCTACCCCAAGCAGGTCACCGGCAGCCCGGACGCCTTCAACGAAGGCGCGCGAGGGGCCCTCAAGGTCACCGCGGGCCCCTTCAACCTCGGCGCGATCGACAAGAAGACCGGTTCCGTCGCCCTGACCCGCAACCCCCGCTGGTGGGGCAAGACGGCCAAGCTGGACTCCCTGGTGCTGACGGCGGTGCCGCGGGCCGACCGGCCGGCCGCGCTGGCGGCCGGGAAGGTAGACCTGGCGGACATCGACCGGGCGGGCGCCGACCGGATCGCGCTGGCCCGCCGGGACGCCGGCCGGGGCGGCGCCGCGGGTACCGCGGCCGGCGCCGGCGCGGGCTCGGGCGGGGCCCCGGCCCACGGTCCGGGCACCTCGCTGACGGCGGCGCAGGCCACCCTGTCGTGGGCGATCGCCTTCGGCGCGGACGAGGGCAAGGCCGCCGCCGAGCACGAGTCCCGCCAGAAGAACGCCGAGGCGGTCAAGCGGTACGCCGACGAGCAGGCGGCCCTGCGCACCTTCACCGTCCGCAAGTCCCTGGAGCCGGCCTACACGCAGCTCGCGATGAACGGGGCCTCCGGCCCGCTGGCGGACGAGCGGGTCCGCAGGGCCATCGCGCGCGCCCTGGACCGCAAGACGCTGGCCGAGATCGTACTGAAGCCGCTCGGCCTGCCGGCCAAGCCCGTCGGCAGCCACGTGGCCCTCGCCGGGCAGCGGGCGTACGCCGACAACAGCGGCGCCCTCGGCGGCCAGGACACCCAGGCGGCCCAGGCCCTCCTGGCGGACGCGGGATGGCGCCTCGGTGGCAAGCTCACCGAGCCGGCCGGTGTCAAGGCGGGCGCCGAGAACGCGGGTCAGGACGACGCGAAGACCCCGTCGGGCCCGGGCACCGGGAACGACGGTCTCTACGTCGTCGGCCAGGACGACGGGCGCAACGGCGACCCGCTGTCGGCGGCCGCCCGCCTGGACGCGGCGGCCCGTGACCAGGGCCCCGGCGGCGACGGCCTCGTCGCCGAGGACCCGCGCCGCGCCCCCGACGGCGAGATCGTCGACGCCGACGCCTTCGCACCGGGCGCGCGGCCGGAGCAGGACGGCCCCTCACCGGTGCTGGCCCCCGCACCGTTCGCCGCCGACCAGCGGGCCTCGCTGCTGACCCAGGCCGCTGCGGCCGCGGCGGTGGACGACGGCAAGCGCAGCCCGGCCCTCGACGCCGAGGCGGCCGGGACGGCCGAGGTGGACGCGGCCGAGGGGGTCCCCACCTCCCCGCCCCCGGCGAAGCAGGCGAACCGTACCTCCGGATCGACGCTCGCCAAGGACGGCAAGGCGCTGACCCTGCGGTTCGTCCTCCCGGCGGGGCCCGGCTCGGAGCCGCTGCGCGCGGTCGGCGAGCGGATCAGCCAGATGCTGCGGAAGGTCGGGGTGAGCACCGAGATCACCAAGGTGGCCGACGAGAGCTTCTTCAAGGACCACATCGCCTCGGGCCAGTACGACCTGGCCCTGTACTCGTGGCCGGCCACCGCCTACCCCGCCACCGACGCCCGGCCGATCTTCGCGAAGCCGGAGCCGGCCGCGGACGGCTCGCTGCTCGTCGAACAGAACTACACCCGGGTCGGCACCGACCACATCGACCAGCTCTTCGACCAGGCCGTCGGCGAGCTGGACGAGGAGCAGTCGCGGGAGCTGGTGCGCAAGGCGGACGCCCGGATCTGGGCCGCCGCCGGCTCCATCCCGCTCTACCAGCGCCCGGAGCTGGTGGCCGCCAAGCCGAGTCTGGTCAACGCCGGCGCCTTCGGCCTCGGTGCCCCGCGCTTCCAGGACATCGGCTGGAAGAAGGCGGCGTCCGCCAAGGACAAGCGGAAGTAGGAGGGGCGGGGGAGGACCGCGGGGACGGGCGCGGGAAGAGCCGGGGAAGAAGGCGAGAAGAAGGCGAGAAGAAGTAGTGACAAACCGGTTCCAGAAAGGGTGACCGGCGAGTCACAAGCTCAGAAGTGACTCAAGTTCCTTGCCCGCCGGATCCCCGGCGGGCAAGGTCGTGCATACCCGTTGACCCGCATGAACACCGGCTGGACGGGCGGTCGAGACACCCCACGCAACCCTCGGCCGCCCTCATTCGTCCGGCCTCTTGACAGACCCCCCGGCAGGCGGTTCCCGCTGCGCGACGTACGATGGGGTAAGGCCGTGGCAGGTTTCCGCCCGGTCGAGGCGCGCGTGCCAGGCCGTACGCGACGCCATCCACGATCCCGGGAGAAGCGCCGAAGTGCCCACGCGCCACGACATCCGTAACGTCGCCATCGTCGCCCACGTCGACCATGGCAAGACGACCATCGTCGATGCCATGCTCAAGCAGGCCGGTGCCTTCGCCGCCCACCAGCACCTCGACGACCGCATGATGGACTCGAACGACCTGGAGCGTGAGAAGGGCATCACGATCCTCGCCAAGAACACGGCGGTGAAGTACCACCCCAAGGACGGGGGGGCCCCGATCACGATCAACATCATCGACACCCCCGGTCACGCCGACTTCGGTGGTGAGGTCGAGCGCGGTCTGTCGATGGTGGACGCCGTCGTGCTGCTGGTGGACGCCTCCGAGGGTCCGCTGCCCCAGACCCGTTTCGTCCTGCGCAAGGCCCTGCAGCAGAAGCTGCCGGTCATCCTCTGCATCAACAAGACGGACCGTCCGGACTCCCGGATCGACGAGGTCGTCAATGAGACGTACGACCTCTTCCTCGACCTGGACGCGGACGAGGAGCAGATCGAGTTCCCGATCGTCTACGCCTGTGGCCGTGACGGCGTCGCCTCGCTGACCAAGCCGGAGGACGGCACCGTCCCCCCGGACAGCGACAGCCTGGAGCCGTTCTTCTCCACCATCCTGGAGCACGTCCCCGCCCCGGTGTACGACGAGGAGGCCCCCCTCCAGGCCCACGTCACCAACCTGGACGCCGACAACTTCCTCGGCCGCATCGCGCTCGTCCGCGTCGAGCAGGGCGAGCTGCGCAAGGGCCAGACGGTCGCGTGGATCAAGCGTGACGGCACCATCTCCAACGTCCGCATCACCGAGCTGATGATGACCGAGGCGCTCACCCGCAAGCCGGCCGAGGTGGCGGGCCCGGGTGACATCTGCGCGGTCGCCGGTTTCCCCGACATCATGATCGGCGAGACCCTCGCCGACCCGGAGAACCCGATCGCGCTCCCGCTGATCTCGGTCGACGAGCCGGCGATCTCCATGACCATCGGTACGAACACCTCCCCGATGGTCGGCCGCGGCGGCAGCGGCAAGGGCGCGGACGCCAAGTCCGCGGTCAAGGACCGCAAGGTCACCGCCCGCCAGGTCAAGGACCGCCTCGACCGCGAACTGGTCGGCAACGTCTCGCTCCGCGTGCTCGACACCGAGCGCCCGGACGCCTGGGAGGTCCAGGGCCGCGGTGAGCTCGCGCTCGCCATCCTGGTCGAGCAGATGCGCCGCGAGGGCTTCGAGCTGACCATCGGCAAGCCGCAGGTCGTCACGCAGGAGATCGACGGCAAGGTGCACGAGCCGGTCGAGCGCATGACGATCGACGTCCCCGAGGAGCACATGGGCGCGGTCACGCAGCTCATGGGCGTCCGCAAGGGCCGCATGGACAACATGTCGAACCACGGCTCCGGCTGGGTCCGCATGGAGTTCGTCGTCCCGTCCCGCGGTCTCATCGGCTTCCGTACGGAGTTCCTGACGGGCACGCGCGGCACCGGCATCGCCCACTCCATCCACGAGGGCCACGAGCCGTGGTTCGGCCCGCTGGTGACCCGTAACAACGGTTCCCTGGTCGCCGACCGCTCCGGTTCGGTCACGCCGTTCGCGATGATCAACCTCCAGGAGCGCGGCGTCCTGTTCACCGATCCCGGCACCGAGGTGTACGAGGGCATGATCATCGGCGAGAACTCGCGCTCCGATGACATGGACGTGAACATCACCAAGGAGAAGAAGCTCACCAACATGCGTGCGGCTTCCGCGGACAACACCGAGAACGTGGTGCCCCCGCGCAAGCTCTCGCTGGAGCAGTCCCTTGAGTTCTGCCGCGACGACGAGTGCGTCGAGGTGACCCCGGAGGCCGTCCGCATCCGCAAGGTCGTCCTGGACCAGAAGGACCGCTCGCGCACCGCCTCGCGCGCCAAGTCCGCCAAGTAGGACCGGAGTAGTCCGGCCGTACCCCGTGTGCCGCTTGGACGGCGCACGGGGTGGCCGAAACACCCGCGGGAATCGACAGCCCCTCCCGTCACGGAGTCCGTGACGGGAGGGGCTGTTCGCTTTTGTCAACCGGATTTTTTGGTTCAGGCGTCCGCATACCGACCGTGACACTCCGGAAGGTGAGCTAACCGTCCGTTTCGCACGTGTCTGTCTCCTATCCGTTTGTCCGGATTTCGGGTTTTGGTCATGCGGTGATGTTGTGAAAACGAGACCACTTAAGTGTGGTTTACGGTCTGGGCGTCCCTGAGGATGGCTCCATTGAGCTCGGGTCAATGGGTCATGCGCTGTGGGGAGCGCCGACTCACGAGCACGCACGATGGGGCCGGATTTCGCTGTCAGGGGTGTCAGCGCAGCCGGGCCCTTCACTTATCGACAGTGACTCCTGAGGAGGCAATTACCCATGCGCGGAGCAACGAGCGCCAAGTGGGTCGCGGGTGCCGTCATCGTGGCGATGGCTGCCACGGCTTGTGGTACCGGCAAGGACGACGCCGGCAGCAGTGCCGGTGGCAACATCACCGTGGTGCTCGGCGAGCCGCAGCACGGTCTTGTCGGTCAGAACACCGCCGAGTCCGAGGGCGCGGAGGTTCTCAACGCGCTCTTCACCGGTCTGGTGGAGTACGACAACAAGACCAACGAGCCGAAGCTCGCGGTCGCCGAGTCCATCGACAGCACGGACTCGCAGACCTGGACCATCAAGCTCAAGGACGGCTACACCTTCCACAACGGCGACAAGGTCGACGCGCAGTCGTTCGTCCGCGCCTGGAACTGGGGTGCCAACCAGGACAACGCCGCTGAGGGCCTGCCGTTCTTCGCGAAGATCGAAGGCTCCGACGAGCTGGCGCCGGGCAAGGACAAGAAGCCCACCGCCACCGAGCTCAAGGGCCTGAAGGTCGTCGACGAGAAGACCTTCACCGTCAAGCTGAAGGCTCCGTTCTCCCAGTTCAAGACCATGCTGGGCTACAACGCCTTCTACCCGCTGCCGAAGGCTTTCGACGCCGACCCGAAGAAGTTCGGCGAGGCCCCCATCGGCAACGGCGCCTTCCAGATGGACGGTGCCTGGGAGCACAACAAGCAGATCAAGGTCAAGCGGTACGACAAGTACCCGGCCGAGGGTCGCGCCAAGCTCCAGGGCGTCACCTTCAAGATCTACGACAACCTGGACACCGCGTACAACGACCTGCGCGCCGACACGCTCCAGATCGTCGACAAGCTCCCCGTCTCGGCGATGGCCAGCGTCTCGCAGGAGTTCGGCGACCGCTACATCTACAAGCCCGAGTCCGGCGTCGGCTACATCGGTCTCCCGCTGAAGACGAACGCCGAGGCGTTCGGCAAGCCCGAGATCCGTAAGGCCATCTCGATGGCCATCGACCGGGACGCCATCACGAAGACCATCTTCAACGGCACCCGCAAGCCGGCGGACGACTTCATCAGCCCGATCATCCCGGGCTACCGCAAGGGCGCGCTGGGCGAGGCGGGTACGTACAACCCGACCAAGGCCAAGGAGCTCTACACCCAGGCCGGTGGCGTCCCCGGCGGCAAGATCGAGCTCGGCTACAACGCCGACGGCGGCCACAAGGAGTGGATCGAGGCCGTCGCCAACCAGCTGAAGGCGAACCTCGGCATCGAGGTCACCGCCAAGCCGTTCACCAAGTTCGGCGACATGCTGACCGAGCTGGGCGACCAGAAGTACAAGGGCGCCTTCCGCATGGCGTGGTCCATGGACTACCCGGCGGCCGAGAACTACCTCCGTCCGATCTTCTCGAAGGTCGCGATCGACAACGGCTCCAACTACGGCGCCTACGTCAACGAGGAGTTCGAGACCCTGCTTGACACGGCCGACAAGACCGCCGACCCGGCGGAGGCCCTCAAGCTGTACCAGCAGGCCGATGACGTCATCATCAAGGACCTGCCGTACATCCCGGTCTTCACCTACATGTCTTCTTCGGCCTACTCCAAGTCCGTGAAGAACGTTGAGATCGACGCCCAGGGCCGCATGGACCTGGCCAAGGTCGAGCGCAACTAACACCCCTCTTCACACCAAGGGGACACACGGGGCGGGCAGGCGGAAGCAGGTTTCCGCCTGTCTGCCCCTTCCCCCTGCTCTTCTGTTGGAGGTCTGATGGGCCGCTACCTCATCCGCCGACTCATACAGGCGATCCCTGTCCTGATCGGTGCCACGTTCCTCATCTACTGGCTGGCGTTCAAGCTTCCCGGCGACCCGATCCAGGCGCTGGCCGGCGAGAAGAAGGCCGACCCCCTCGTCGCCGCGATGCTGCGCGAGAAGTACCACCTCAACGACTCGTTCCTGTCGCAGTACTGGAACTACATCACCAACCTCGTACAGGGGAACCTCGGCGAGGACCTGACCGGTCGCCTCGTCTGGGACAAGATCACCGACGCCTTCCCGTACACGGTGAACCTCGCCCTCATGGCCTTCCTGATCGAGGCCGTCGTCGGTGTGGCCGCCGGCATCATGGCCGCCCTGCGCCGCGGCAAGTTCCTCGACCAGCTCGTGCTCCTCTCGACGCTGCTGGTCATCTCGATCCCCGTCTTCGTGTCCGGCTTCGTGCTCCAGCTGGCTCTCGGCGTGAAGCTGAAGACCGAGTGGGGGATCGACTGGTTCCCGGTCTCGTTCAACGAGAACGACGGGCTCATGGCCTACTTCCTCCCCGCGCTGGTGCTCGCCTCGACCTCCCTCGCGTACGTGGCCCGACTGACCCGTACGAGCCTGATGGAGACGATGCGCTCCGACTACGTGCGCACCGCGACCGCCAAGGGCCTGCCGCGCCGCCGCGTCGTCGTCAACCACGCGCTGCGCAACGCGCTGATCCCGATCACCACCTTCCTCGGCGCCGACCTCGGCTCCCTGATGGGCGGTGCGGTGATCACGGAGAAGATCTTCAACATCCACGGGGTCGGCGGACTGCTGGCCGAGTCGGTCTACCGCAAGGAAGGCACCGTGATCGTGGGCACCGTCTCGCTCCTGATCGTGGTCTACCTCGTCGCCAACCTGATCGTGGACCTGCTGTACGCCGTGCTCGACCCGAGGATCCGCTATGCGTGACACAACTACGGTGGAGGGCTCGATGACCGACACCCAGATCGCCGGAGCCCCCTCCACCGGCGCCGCGGCTCCGAAGGGCGACCGCAGGAAGAAGAAGGACCGCGAGGCCAGCCTCTGGTCGGACGCCGTCTCGGACCTGCGCCGCAACCCCATCTTCCTGATCGGCGCCGTCGTGGTGCTGTTCCTGCTGGTGCTGTCGGCCGTCCCCGGGTGGTTCACGCCGGGGAGCCCGTTCGCTGCAGGAGCCTGCAAGCTCCAGGACTCGCTGAAGCCGCCGAGCGGAGAGCACTGGTTCGGCTTCGACATCCAGGGCTGCGACGTCTACACCCGTACCGTCTGGGCCGCCCGCAACTCGATCATCGTCGGTGTCGTCACCACGACCCTGGTGCTCGTCGTCGGCGGTCTCCTCGGCCTGCTGGCCGGCTGGACCGGAGGCTTCGTGGACAGCGTGCTGTCCCGCTTCACCGAGATCTTCTTCGCCATCCCGCTGCTCCTCGGCGGCATGCTGATCATGTCGGGTCTCGGCAAGGGCAACGCCTGGACGGTCGCGGTCGTCATGGCCACCCTGGGCTGGCCGCAGATCTTCCGCATCATGCGGTCCTCCGTGCTCCAGAACAAGAACAACGACTACGTGATGGCCGCCCGCGCCCTCGGCGCCGGCACCCTGCGCATCACGATGCGGCACATCCTGCCGAACGCCGTCGCTCCCGTCATCGTGATCGGCGCGATCAGCCTGGGTGTGTACATCTCCGCGGAGGCCGCTCTGTCGTTCCTCGGCATCGGCGTTCAGTCGCCGGAGATTTCCTGGGGCCTCATGGTCAGCGACGCGAAGGACCGCTGGCTCCAGGCGCCCCACGTACTGCTGTTCCCGGCCGCAGCGCTGAGCGTCACCGTGCTCGCGTTCATCATGGTCGGCGACGCGGTCCGCGACGCCCTCGACCCGAAGCTGCGCTGAGGAAGGGCGTACGTTGACCATCATCGACAAGACCTCGAACGTCCCCGCGCCCCGTTCGGCGCCGGAGGGGACCCCCCTTCTCGAAGTGCGCGACCTGCACGTCGAGTTCCACACCCGCGACGGTGTCGCCAAGGCCGTGAACGGTGTCTCGTACTCCGTGAACGCGGGCGAGACCCTCGCCGTCCTCGGCGAGTCCGGCTCGGGCAAGTCCGTGACGGCGCAGGCCATCATGGGCATCCTCGACATGCCGCCCGGCAAGATTCCGCACGGCGAGATCCTGTTCCAGGGCACCGACCTGCTGAAGCTGCCCGCCGAGGAGTTCCGCAAGGTCCGCGGCCAGAAGATCGCCATGATCTTCCAGGACGCGCTCTCCTCGCTGAACCCGGTGCACACCGTCGGCGCCCAGCTCGGCGAGATGTTCCGCGTCCACCGCGGCATGTCCAAGAAGGACGCCACGGCCAAGGCCATCGAGCTCATGGACCGCGTGAAGATCCCCGCCGCCAAGGCGCGCGTGGGGGACTACCCGCACCAGTTCTCCGGCGGCATGCGCCAGCGCATCATGATCGCCATGGCGATGGCCCTGGAGCCCGAACTGATCATCGCCGACGAGCCCACCACGGCTCTCGACGTGACGGTCCAGGCCCAGGTCATGGACCTGCTCGCGGAGCTCCAGCGCGAGATGAACATGGGCCTGATCCTGATCACCCACGACCTCGGCGTCGTCGCCGACGTCGCGGACAAGATCGCCGTCATGTACGGCGGCCGGATCGTCGAGAACGCCCCGGTCCACGAGATCTACAAGCGCCCCGCGCACCCGTACACCCGCGGCCTGCTGGACTCGATCCCGCGCCTGGACCAGAAGGGCCAGGAGCTCTACGCGATCAAGGGCCTGCCGCCCAACCTGCTCAACATCCCGTCGGGCTGCGCCTTCAACCCGCGCTGCCCCAAGGCGCAGGACATCTGCCGCACCGACGTGCCGGTCCTGCACCCGGTGACCGAGCGGGACGGCGCCGACCTGCCCGGCCGCACCAGCGCGTGCCACTTCTGGAAGGAGCAGATCCATGGCTGAGCTCACCAAGAACGTCACCGAGCGCGAGCCGATCCTCCAGGTCCGCAACCTGGTCAAGCACTTCCCGCTGACCCAGGGCATTCTGTTCAAGAAGCAGATCGGCGCGGTCAAGGCGGTCGACGGGATCTCCTTCGACCTGTACCGCGGTGAGACCCTCGGGATCGTCGGCGAGTCCGGCTGTGGCAAGTCCACCGTCGCCAAGCTGCTGATGAGCCTGGAGACCGCCACCGCGGGCGAGGTCTTCTACAAGGGCCAGGACATCACCAAGCTGTCCGGCCGTGCCATGAAGACCGTCCGCCGCAACATCCAGATGGTGTTCCAGGACCCGTACACCTCGCTGAACCCGCGCATGACGGTCGGCGACATCATCGGGGAGCCCTTCGAGATCCACCCCGAGGTGGCCCCGAAGGGCGGACGGCGCCGCAAGGTCCAGGACCTCCTGGACGTCGTCGGCCTGAACCCGGAGTACATCAACCGCTACCCGCACCAGTTCTCCGGCGGCCAGCGCCAGCGCATCGGCATCGCCCGCGGCCTCGCGCTCAACCCGGAGATCATCATCTGCGACGAGCCGGTCTCCGCGCTCGACGTGTCGGTGCAGGCCCAGGTCATCAACCTGATGGAGAAGCTCCAGGACGAGTTCAACCTCTCCTATCTCTTCATCGCGCACGACCTGTCGATCGTCCGGCACATCTCGGACCGCGTCGGCGTCATGTACCTCGGCAAGATGGCCGAGATCGGTACGGACGGCGAGATCTACGAGCACCCGACGCACCCGTACACCCAGGCGCTGCTCTCCGCCGTGCCGGTGCCGGACCCGGCCGCCCGTGAGGGCCGCGAGCGCATCATCCTCACCGGTGACGTGCCGTCCCCGGCCAACCCGCCGTCGGGCTGCCGCTTCCGCACCCGCTGCTGGAAGGCCCAGGACAAGTGCTCCACGGAGGAGCCCCTGCTGGCGATCCCGGAGCGGTTCAAGGGCCAGGACGTCCTGGCCGCGCACGAATCGGCGTGCCACTTCGCGGAGGAGAAGGCCATCCTGGCCGTCTGACCCCCGCCGAGGGCGTACGCCCCCCCAGAGCGCCCGGCGCCGGACTCCTCCGGCCCCCTCCTGCCCGGCCAGGTAGCCGTGGATCAGCGAGCTCGTCCCGGAACCCGCGACCCCGGTCACCACCGCCAGC
>NZ_JBEOXU010000168.1:0-11970 GCF_040296725.1 Streptomyces sp. NPDC002044 | reverse complement strand
GTGAAGCTCCGGCCGCCCCTCCCGCGCGTCCTGTGCGCCCGGCCCTCCGGGGAGGGTCAGGCGTCCTTCTGTCCGGCCTTCGCCGCGCGCTCCGCGTTCTTCTCCTTGATGCGGACCGTCTCCTTGCGGACATCGGCCTGCGTGGCGCGTTCCTTCTCCAGCCACTCGGGACCCTCGGTCTTCAGGGCCTCGATCTGCTCGGTGGTGAGGGCCTCGGTGACCCCGCCGCGGGCGAGGCCCGCGATGGAGACGCCCAGCTTCGCGGCGACCACGGGCCGGGGGTGCGGGCCGTTGCGCCGCAGGTCCTGCAGCCACTGGGGCGGGTCGGACTGCAGCGCACCCAGCTCGGTGCGCGAGACGACACCCTCCTGGAACTCTGCGGGGGTGGCCTCGAGGTACACGCCCAGCTTCTTCGCCGCGGTCGCGGGCTTCATCGTCTGGGGGCTCTGGTGCGACGTCATGGAGTCAAGAGTATCGAGCGTGTGCGCTACCTCTGACCACGCCGGGTAATCTGGCCGGGTGACAGGCTCGGAAGTAACCCCATCGTTCCGCCTCGCCTACGTTCCGGGCGTGACCCCCACCAAGTGGGTCAGGATCTGGAACGAGCGGCTGCCCGACGTCCCGCTGACCCTCGTCGCGGTGACCGTCGACGAGGCCTTCGGCGTCCTCCGGGCGGGCGGCGCCGACGCCGGGTTCGTACGGCTGCCGGTCGACCGGGAGGACCTCAGCGCGATCCCGCTCTACACCGAGGCCACGGTCGTGGTGATTCCGAAGGACCACGTCATCGCGGCGGTCGAGCAGGTGTCCGCCGCCGATCTGGCCGACGAGCTGGTGCTGCATCCCCTGGACGACACCCTGGACTGGGAGAACCCGCCGGGACGCCCCGCGATCGAGCGCCCCGAGACCACCGCGGACGCCGTCGAGCTGGTGGCGGCGGGCGTGGGCGTCCTGGTCGTCCCGCAGTCGCTCGCCCGGCTGCACCACCGCCGGGACCTCACCTACCGGCCGGTCTCGGACGTTCCGGAGTCGCGCGTCGGGCTGTCGTGGCCGCAGGAGGAAACCACCGACCTGGTGGAGGAGTTCATCGGGATCGTCCGCGGCCGGACCGTCAACAGCACCCGCGGCCGCCCGCCGACACCGCCGCAGCCGAAGGGCAAGCGCGCCGCGGCGGGCGGCGCCCAGGGCAAGGCGGCCGGCGGCAGGACCGCGGGCGGCAAGACGGCGGCCGGCAAGGCGGCCGGCGGCCGGTCCGGCAAACCGGCCGGCAAGAACCCCCGGGGCGGCTCCGGCGCCGCGGGCGCGGCCAAGGGCGGCAAGGGCGGGGCCAAGCGGGGCAAGCCCCGCGGCCGGTCGTAGACCACCCGGTTCCGTACGCCGGGGGCCGGTCCGGCGGGGTCCGCGGCCGGGCTCAGCCCGCCCAGCGGCCGGTCAGGAACGTGACGGCCACGATCACGCCGACCGGTGCGACGACGTACACGTACGCCGTCCGCACCCGCGGACGGCGCAGGCTCCACCCGGCCAGCGCGATCCACAGCGGCCACCACAGGAGGGTGGAGCGGGGGACCGAGGTGTACCAGTACGAGGTACCCAGCGCCCACAGGGTCAGGGCCGTGTAGAGCGCCTCGGGCAGCCGGCGCCGGCGCACCAGCACGACCAGCAGCACGAGGCCGGTCACCATCGCGAGCAGTTCGGCCTGCCACATCACCGCGTACCCGGCGGCCTGGGTGCGCTGGAAGGCGGCCTCCCAGGTGTGGGACCAGGCGTCCCAGGGCGTGTGGAAGTCCCGGTACCAGCCGCGTTCCTGGGCGTGCTTCCAGGCCATCCAGTCCCCGGTACGGGCCGACAGGAACCAGGCGTACAGCACCGGGGTGAGCGCGGGCAGGAGCAGCCAGGGGGCGCGGCGCCAGGCGGCCCGGTCCTTCACGGTCAGGACGAAGTGCAGGACGAGCGCGGCCGCCAGGAAGAGCCCGGTGACCCGCACCGAGCAGGCCAGGCAGGTCAGTACCGCGGCGGCCCGCCAGTTCCCGCGCTGCGCCGCGAGCCAGGCGGGCAGGGCCAGGGCCAGGAACAGGGCCTCGGTGTACCCGGCGGCGAGGAACACCGCGCAGGGCGAGAGCAGGAAGAACATCACCGTACGGCGGCCCGCGTCCAGGTCGCGAAGCTGGTGGCGGGCGATCCGCGCGAGGGCCAGGACGGCCACGGCCCCGGCGACGAAGGAGATCAGCAGCCCGGCCGCGGTCCAGTCGGGTACGACCGTGTGCACGGCGCGCAGGGTGAGCGGGAAACCGGGGAAGAACGCCTCCCGGTTGTCCCAGCCCGCCGTCCAGGGGCCGGCGCCGCCCGGGAAGTAGCCGTCCCTGGCTATCGACAGGTAGTGCTGCCAGTCCCACTGCTGCCAGGGTGCGAGCAGCGGGGCCGGCTCGCGGTTCTCCCCGCTGGAGGGGAACAGCCAGCGCACGGCCCAGGCGGTGATCCAGAGTCCGGTGCGGGTCAGCGCGTACAGCCACAGCACCTCGCGGTCGGCGGCGTCCGGCCGCGGGATGCGGCGGCCGACGGGCCGTCCGCCCCGGACGGGAGCGGGGGCGACCTCGACGGGCCGGGGCGGGGCGGAAACGGACATGGGGGATCTCCTGATCGGCTGAGGGCGCGCCGGACCGCCGACCGGGGGTGCGCGGGCGCTGTGGTGGTGCGGGTGCCTCCGGGGTGACCGGGGCCATGGGGGCTACCGGGGGTGCGGGGAGTGCACCGGGTTACCGGGTTACCGGGTGACGTGGTTCGAGGGGCTCGAGGAGGGCTCCGTGTCCGGCGCGGTTCCGGTGGACCGGGCGGGCTCGGTGGTGCGGGCGGGAGGCGGGACGGTGGACGTTCCGGACGTGGCCGAGGACGCCGAGGTCCGGGTGGAGGACGGCCCCGCGGTGGTGGCCGGGGGAGGCCCCGGCGTCGTGGTCTGGGCCGGCTGAGGCGGCCGCGCCGATGTCGGCCCTGGGGTCGGCAGGGAGGAGGGCGCCGGCGCCGAGGGGGTGGTCGCGGGCAGGTTCCCGCCCCCGTTCGCGGGCAGGAGGGACGCCAGCGCGGCGCCCGAACCCGCGAGGACGAGGCAGGCCGCGACGGCGAGGCCGACGAACCTGCGCCGCCGGACCCGCTCACCGCGCCGGGCGATCTCCGAGACGGGGGGGAGGGCCGCCCCGGGCTGTCCGGCGGACGCCGCCTCCTGGAACAGCGACCGCAGCGGATCGTTGGTGTCAGGCATCGGGAGCCTCCTCGATACGGGGGTCCTGCAGGTGGCGGGAGAGGGTGGCCCGGCCCCGTGTCAGGTGGGTCTTGACCGTGCTCGCGGACAGGGAGGTCTCCGCGGCGATCTGTTCGACGGTCAGATCGCACAGGTAGTGCAGGGCCAGCGTCCGGCGCTGCTTGAGCGGGAGGTGCCGCAGCGCCTCCACGAGCGCCACCGCCTCCGGCCCCGGCCCCGGCACGTACGCGGCGGGAGCGGTGCGCTCCCAGGCGTCGGCCGTGCGTCGGCGCACGCGCCACCGGCTCACCGCGAGCCGCCAGGCGACGGTGCGGATCCAGGCTTCCGGCCGCCCTTCGACGTCCAGCTGCCGCCGCCGGCCCCACCCCTTGACGAACGCCTCCTGCACCACGTCCTGCGCCTCGTGGTGATCGCCGAGCATGACGTACAGCTGTCCGGTCAGCCGTCCCGCCGCCTGCGCGTAGAACTCTTCGAACTCCTCGACGGTCAAAAACTCACTCCCGCGTTCATGAATCCCTCTCAGTGGGCATACGTCCGCCGCACCGTGTCCGGTTGACATCGGATGCCGAGAAGTCTTGTGAGTGGCGTCACACGGGCGCCGGTGGGACACGCGGCCGTTCCGGCCCCGGACGCACCGGTGGGGCGTGCGGTCGTCACCGCACGCCCCACCGGTCCCACTCCGCCGTCCCGGCCCCGGCCCCGGGCCTGACGGCCGTCGTCAGTGGATCAGGTCCGGCCGGCCGGGTCCTGGTCCTGGACCTCCTCGGGGGACTTGGCCGCGGGCGGCACGGCCGGGACCAGGGGCGCCGGGTGCGCGCGCCGCGCGGAGACCCAGGCGGCCACGGGCTCGGTGTAGCGCGCGGTCAGCGGGCCGACCACCACCAGGATCAGGACGTACGCGGTGGCGAGGGGGCCCAGCGCCGGTTCGATGCCGGCCGTGACGGCGAGCCCCGCGATGACGATGGAGAACTCGCCGCGGGCGACCAGCGTGCCGCCGGCCCGCCAGCGCCCCTTGACCCCGATCCCGGCCCGCTTCGCGGCCCAGTACCCGGTGGCGATCTTCGTACCCGCGGTGACCACGGCGAGCGCGAGCGCCGGCAGCAGGACGGGCGGGATGCTGGCCGGATCGGTGTGCAGGCCGAAGAAGACGAAGAACACGGCGGCGAACAGGTCGCGCAGCGGGCTGAGCAGGGTGTGCGTGCCCTCGGCGACCTCACCGGAGAGGGCGATGCCGACCAGGAACGCGCCGACCGCTGCGGACACCTGGAGCTGCTGTGCGACGCCGGCCACCAGCAGGGTCAGGCCGAGCACGACGAGCAGGAGCTTCTCGGGGTCGTCGCTGGAGACGAACCGGGAGATCAGCCGCCCGTACCGGACCGCCACGAACAGCACGGCGCCCGCGACACCGAGCGCGATGGCCAGGGTGAGGCTGCCCGCGGCCAGGCTCACACCGGCGAGCAGCGCGGTGATGATCGGCAGGTAGACGGCCATGGCGAGGTCCTCGAGGACCAGGATGCTGAGGATCACGGGGGTCTCGCGGTTGCCGACGCGGCCGAGGTCCCCCATGACCTTGGCGATGACGCCGGAGGACGAGATCCAGGTGACTCCGGCCAGGACCACGGCGGCGACCGGGCCCCAGCCCATCAGCAGCGCGGCCACCGCACCCGGTACGGCGTTCAGGGCGAAGTCGACCAGGCCGGCCGGGTACTGGGTCTTGAGGTTCGACACCAGGTCGCTGGCGGTGTACTCCAGGCCCAGCATCAGCAGGAGCAGGATGACGCCGATCTCGGCGCCGATCGCGACGAACTCCTCACTGGCGCCCAGCGGCAGCAGCCCGCCCGTGCCGAACGCCAGACCGGCCAGCAGATACAGGGGGATCGGGGAGAAGTGGAAGCGGCCGGCCAGCCGGCCCAGCAGGCCCAGCCCGAGGATGATCGCGCCGAACTCGATGAGGAAGACAGCGGAGTGCACAGGCGGTCACTCCCGTCCGAGTATCGCGGCCGCCGCGTCGACGCCCTCGCGGGTGCCGATCACGATGAGGGTGTCCCCGCCGGCGAGCCGGAAGTCCGGCGCGGGCGACGGCCGGGCCTCGGCACGGCGCAGCACGGCCACCACCGAGACCCCGGTCTCGGTGCGCATCCTGGTCTCGCCCAGCACCCGTCCGTTCCAGTGCGAGTGCGCGGACAGCTCGATCCGTTCGGCGACCAGCCCGAGGTCGGTGGTGTGCAGGACATTCGGGCTGTGGTGCGCCGGCATCAGCGCGTCGATCAGCGAGGCCGTCTCCGCACCCGTCAGGTGCAGCGACTGGGCACAGGCGTCGGGGTCGTCGGAGCGGTAGACGTTCACCGTGCGGGTTCCGTCCCGGTGCGCGACCACCGACATGTGCCGGTGTTCCCGGGTCGTCAGGTCGTACTGGACACCGATGCCGGGCAGCGGCGTGGTGCTCATCCGTGGAGCAGGCACAGCTCTGTCCCCCCTCTTGATCTGTTCGACGTGTGATGCGGCGCCGGGCCGGTACACGGCGGGAGACGCCGCGGGCGCGGGTCCATGGTGTCATCCCGCGACGGGGACGGGACATGGGTGTCGGCACGGACGGACGCGATCGGACCCGACCGGCAGTGTTGCCATGGGAATCGTTGCGTCGCAGCTCACGGTGTGCGGTGCGGTGTACCCGCCGTGCCGCGGATGGGGCATGATCGGAGGATGTCTGATCGCATCATCGCCGCCTGTGACGGAGCGGCCAAGGGGAACCCCGGGCCCGCCGCGTGGGCCTGGGTCATCGCCGACGCGGAGGGCCGCCCCGAACGCTGGGAGGCCGGGCCGCTGGGACGCGCCACGAACAACGTCGGGGAACTGACCGCCCTGCGACGCCTCCTGGAGGCCGTGGCCCCGGGTACCTCCGTGGAGGTGCGCATGGACTCCCAGTACGCCATGAAAGCCGTCACGCAGTGGCTTGCGGCCTGGAAGCGCAACGGGTGGAAGACGTCCTCGGGCCAGCCGGTCGCCAACCGCGAGCTCGTCGAGGCGATCGACCTGCTGCTCGGCGACCGCGACGTGACGTTCGTGTACGTGCCGGCCCACCGCGCGGACGGCGACCACCTGAACGCGATCGCGGACCAGGCCGCGAGCGACGCCGCCGTCTCCCAGCAGGCCGCCGGGACCGCTCACGGCGACGCGGACGTGCCGAGACCCGCACCGGCCCGCAGCACGCCCGCGCGTGCCAAGGGGGCACCGGCGCGCGGGAAACCGTCCGCCGGGGCCTCGGCCGGGAGCGGACAACCGCGGGTGATCAAGGCCAAGTTCCCGGGAACCTGCCCGTGCGGGAAGACGTACGCGGCCGGTGAGCCGATCGCCAACACCGGCAAGCGCTGGGGCCACCCGGACTGCGCCGCGGCCAACGCCGTCGGCGCGGGCGCGCCGACGGCGTAGGGCCGCGAACGCGGGGCCGCCCGCGCACCCCACGGTCCGGAGTCCTCGCGCCCCGCACATCGGGCGGGGGACCCTGCGCCGGCCTCCCGGGCGGCCCGTGGCGCCTCCGTACGATCACGGACCGGCCGAGTCCCCCACCGCCGCGCCGGGGCGGGCGGCCGGGACCCCCGGGAGGAAGGACACCTGGGCCGCGCCCGTCCGCGGGTGCACGGCGACCTCGGCCGCCACCCCGTACACGTCGGCCAGGAGCTCTGCCGTCAGCACCTCCCCGGGCGGCCCGGAGGCGGTCACCGCCCCGTCGCACAAGACGTAGAGCCGGTCGCAGTAGTACGCGGCGAGGTTCAGGTCGTGCAGGGCCACGAGGACGGTGGCGGGCAGCTGCCGCAGCAGTCCGAGCACCTCCAACTGGTGCCGGATGTCGAGGTGGTTGGTCGGCTCGTCCAGCACCAGCAGGGCGGGCCGCTGGGCCAGCGCACGCGCGATGAGCACGCGTTGGCGTTCGCCGCCGGAGAGACGGTCGAAGGAGCGTTCGGCCAGTGCGGTCGCGTCCACCGAGTCGAGGGCCCACGCGACGATCGAGGCGTCCTCGGCGCTGTCGCCGTCGAGCAGCCGCTTGTGCGGGGTGCGGCCCATGGACACCACCTCCCGCACGGTCAGGTCGAAGTCGGCGCCCGCGTCCTGCACCACGGCGGCCACGGTGCGGGAGAGCCGCCGTACCGGCAGGGTCCAGGCGTCCGCGCCGTCCACGCGCACGCTGCCGGCGTCGGGCCGCAGCACGCGGTAGACCGTGCGCAGGAGGCTGGACTTGCCGCTGCCGTTGGGCCCGACCAGGCCGACCACCTCTCCGGGACGGGCGGTCAGCGACACGTCGCGCAGCAGGTGGTGCGCGCCGGCGGTGAGGGTGACTCCCCCCACGGTCAGTTCGGCGGCGCTCATGCCACTCCCCGGCTCGTGGCGCGGCGGGCGTCGCGGCGCATCATCCACAGGAAGAACGGCCCGCCGCAGAGCGCCGTCAGCACGCCCACGGGGATCTCCATGGGCGCGGCGACGGTCCGCGCCGCGATGTCGGCCCAGACCAGGAACACCGCGCCGGCGAGCGCGGCCGCCGGCAGTACCCGGCGGTGGTCGCCGCCGACGAAGAGACGCACGATGTGCGGCAGCATCAGCCCGACGAAGCCGATCGGCCCCGCCGCGGCGACCAGGACACCCGTCACCAGCGACAGCAGGACGAACATCCGGCCCCGGAAGCGTGCCACGTCCAGCCCCATGCTCGTCGCGGCCTCCTCCCCGGCCAGCAGCAGGTTCAGCGAGCGGGCCTGGACCAGGAGGACGCCGATGCCCAGCAGCAGGGCCGCGCCCGGCAGCCACAGGGTGTCCCATTGGACGCCGCCCAGTCCGCCCAGGGTCCAGGCCAGGACGGTCCGGGCCTCGTTGCCCCGGCCGGAGGTCAGCAGCAGCATGTTCGTCAACGCCGAGAGAACCGCCGCCATCGCCACGCCCGACAGCACCAGCCGCACCGAGGTGATCCGCCCGCCGGCGCGGGCCGTCGAATACACCAGCAGCAGCGTCAGCAGCGCGCCGGCGAACGCGGCGACCGACAGCGACAGCGGGCCGAACAGGCTCACGCCGAAGACGATCACCGCGACGGCGCCCAGGGAGGCCCCGGAGGACACTCCCAGCAGGTACGGCTCGGCGAGCGGGTTGCGGACCAGGGCCTGCATGGCGGTCCCGATCACGGCGAGCCCCGCGCCGGTCACCGCTCCCAGGAGGACCCGGGGGGCCCGTACGTCCAGCACGATCGTCTCCCGCGCCCGTGACCAGGTCGGCTCGGACCAGTCGGCGCCCAGCGCGTGCGTCACGATGCCCCACACGTCGCCGGGCGGCACGCGCACCGACCCGATGGCCATGCCCGCGGTGGCGGACGCCAGGAGCAGGCCGCCGAGGACCGTCAGGGTCACGACGAAGGACCGGCGCCGCGGCCGGTCCGCGCCGCGGGCGCCGCGTCCGGCAGGCAGGGCGGGCGGAGCCGCTGTGGGAGGTGAGGGCGGGGCGGCGGTCACCGGAGCCGCTCGGGGTGCAGCCCGCGCGCCAGCTCCTCGACGGCGTACGGCGGCCTGACGCCGACCAGGGTCGAGGTCAGCGGCACGGCGACGAACCGCTTGTTCTTGATCGCCGGTACGTCGGCGAGCGCGGGCTGGGAGAGCAGGAACTCCTTCTTCTGCTCGACGCTGCCGGTGCCCGCGTAGTCGTAGATGGCGATCACCTCCGGCTTGCGGTCGACGACCTGCTCCCAGGAGACGTCACCGAAGACGTCGTCGAGGTCCGCGAAGACGTTCCGTCCGCCGGCGAGTTTGATGATCTCCGTGCCGAGGCCCTTGCCGCCGGCGGTGAACGCCGACTTGTCGCCGCTGTCGTAGACGAACACCGGTACGGCGGGTGCGTCCTTGACCGCCTCGGTGGTCCTGCTGACGCGTCCCTGGAGGTCGGCGACCAGCTTGTCGCCGCGGTCCGCGATGCCGAAGACACCGGCGACGGTCCGGATCTCGTCGTAGGTGTCCTGCATGGTCACCTGCTTCTTCCCGCAGTACTCGCGGTTCAGGTAGGTGTTGATGCCGGCGTCGCCGAACGCCTTGCGGGAGCGGCCCTCCTTCTCGGCGAACGCGCTGCCGTAGCCGCCGTAGACGAAGTCGGGATCGGCGTCGAGGACGGCCTCGAAGGAGGGCTCCTTCTCCGCCAGCTGCGGCACGGCCTCGAAGTCCTTCTTCAACTCGGGCAGGACGGCCGAGTCGGGGAACGCGGTGCCGACCATCCGGTCCTTCAGCCCGAGCGACAGCATCAGTTCGGCGGGGTGCTGGTGGATGGTGACGACGCGGGCCGGCGCCTTGTCGTACGTGGTCCGGGTGCCGCAGTTGTCGACCGTGACGGGGAACCCCTGCGCCGCCGTGTCGGACGAGCCCGGAGCGCCGGACGTTTTCGCGCGGTCGGGGCCGTCCTTCGACGTGCCGCAGCCGGTCAGTACGGCGGTGGACAGGGCCAGGGCCGCGGCGGCCGCGCGCAGGGCGCGGCGCCGGGTGGACGGGGGAGAGAAAGGGGGGCGGGGCATGACGTCGTGCACGTAGAGCCTCCTGTGGAGTCCGCGCTCCTCGGATCGGGCCCGCGACAGGCCAGTGTCCTGACTCCCGGGTCGGCGTTTCGCTGACTCCGCCGCGACGGGCGCGGCGGCTCGCACGAGGGAACGCACTCCCCGGTCACAGTGGCGGGACCGTGCCGGAATCGCACCGGCTTCCTGTCTCCCGTCGCGGTGATGACCAGGTGATATTACGTTCCGTCGGGGCGGAGACACAAAGGAACTGCCCAGGAGTACCGCGCCCCCCGCCCGCCGTGGCCCGGTGCTGGGGTCAGCGGGGGCCGGCCGGAGCGCAGGGTACGCACGTGGTGGCGGTCGGGCGTGCCTCCAGGCGCTCCGCCGGGATCGGTTCGCCGCACCTCTCACACCGCCCGTAGTCCCCTCGGGCGAGCCGTTCCAGCGCCTGGTCGACCTCGTCCAGGTGTTCACGGGTCCGGTTGAGCAGGGCCGCGACGTGGGCCCGCTCGAAGGCGGTGCTCGAACCCTCCGGGTCGTGCTCGTCGTCCACCGCCACCAGGGCGTTCGCCGCGACGATGCCGTCGAAGTCGCGCATCAGCGCCGCGGTCCGCGCGAGGGTGTCGGCGCGGTCAGCGGCCAGCCGCGCGCGAGCCGACGCGTCCGCGTACCCAGAGGGCTCGTCACGGGACGAATCGTCCATGCGCGCGACAACGCCGGCGCCCGTACGCGCATTCCCCGGGTACGTGCCTGTCGCGGACGCGAGACCCGGCCGGTCATGGGGACGTTACCTCCCGATTTCCGGGTATGCGCGGAAAGGGTGGCCATGTCACGCGCCGACCGGGCACCGGCGGCCCCGCCCCGCACACCCCTTACACCCGGCGCCCCTCGCTGACAATGGAAAAGAGACCCCTGATCATGGATTCCCTCCAGACGGTGCGACCGCCGCCCGGGCCGTCGGAACCGGGCAGCGACTTCGCCCGGCTGTCCAAGAAGGTCCAGGCGGCCGGACTCATGGCGCGGCGCCCCGGCTACTACGCCCTCCGCTGCTCCCTCGTGCTCGCCCTCTACGCCGCCGGCTGGACGGCCCTCGTCCTGGTCGGCGACAGCTGGTGGACGCTTCTGGTGGCGGCCTTTCTCGCCGCCGTCTTCGGGCAGGTGGCCCTGCTCGCGCACGACATCGCGCACCGGCAGGTCTTCCGCCTGCGCAGGGCCAGCGAACTGTCCGGGCGCATCGCCGGGAACCTCGGCATCGGCATGGGCTACGGCTGGTGGCAGGACAAGCACACCCGTCACCACGCCAACCCCAACCACGAGGACCTCGACCCGGACCTCGATCCGGACGTCCTCGTCTGGACCCAGGACCAGGCCCGCGCCTCCAAGGGACTGCCGCGCTTCCTGGGCCGCTCCCAGGCGTTCCTGTTCTTCCCGCTGCTCACGCTGGAGGGCTTCAACCTGCACGTCTCCGGCGTGCGGTCGCTGGCCGACGGAGCGCTCAAGAACCGGGTGGGGGAGGGCCTCCTGCTGCTGGCGCACTTCTCGGCCTACCTGGGCGCCCTGTTCCTCGTGCTGCCGCCCGGCAAGGCCATCGCGTTCCTCTTCGTCAACCAGTGCCTGTTCGGGCTGTACCTCGGCTCCATCTTCGCCCCGAACCACAAGGGCATGCCGGTGCTGCGGGGCACCGACCGGCCGGACTTCCTGCGCCGCCAGGTGCTCACCTCCCGTGACGTGCGCGGAGGCCGGTTCACCGACATCGTCCTCGGCGGCCTGAACTACCAGATCGAGCACCACCTCTTCCCGAGCATGCCCAGCCCGCACCTGCGCCGGGCCCAGGCCATCGTCCGCGGCCACTGCCGGGAACTCGGCGTCAGCTACCTCGAGACCAGCCTGATCGGCTCCTACCGGCAGACCCTCGCGAGCCTCCACGAGGCGGGAGCCCCGATCAGGAAGGCCCGTACGGCCTGAGGGCACGCGCGCGGCAGACGCGCGAGTTCCGGAGGTTCCGCACGGTCCGCAGGGCCGGCACGTTCCGCGAGAGACGGCCTAGCCGTCCTCGGCGGCGGGGAGGTCTCCTGCGGCGCCGGGAGCGGTGTCGTCCCGGTCCTGGGGCCTGTCCTGCCCGGGGTGCAGGGCCAGCATGTCCAGGACGGCGGCCAGGCCGTCCCGCCCGCTGGTGTGGGAGGCGACCGCCCGGCGGGCCCGCTCGCGC
>NZ_JBEOXU010000167.1:0-12418 GCF_040296725.1 Streptomyces sp. NPDC002044 | reverse complement strand
CCTGAGGAAAACCGTCCATCCGCCCCACCCCTTTACCTCGAAACCGGCTCACCCTGCGATGATCCGACCACCACTCGCATCCCACTCGCATCCCGATGGAACATCCGCACCGTTCCGGTGGAGCATGGCCGGAAAGACGGCCGAATTTATATTCGGCGGATTGGCTGTATTTCCACCCCCGTCCGGCATCCGGATTTCGGACTCCTCGCCGGATTGCCCGCGTCGGAAAACCCCTTTAGTGTTCTCGTGTGGCTTGCGGCGGGTGGTGATTCGATTATCCTTCCTCCTCGCCGTGCCGCGTGCGGAAAAGGCGGCGTGCCCCGTTCCACTGATCGCGAGGAGTATGAGTGAAGGCGCTCGTCCTGTCCGGCCACGGCAAGGGGCGGATGCGGTCGTGAGGATCCTGGTCACCGGCGGAGCCGGATTCGTGGGTTCGCACCTGGTCAGGAAGGTGCTCGGGCCGCAGCAGCCGCTCGGGTCCGAGGTGGGGGTGACGGTGCTCGACAGCCTCGCCGCCACGGGAAGCCTGGAGAACCTGCACGCCGTGCGGCACCACCCGGAGTTCCGCTTCGTGCACGGCGACATCACCGACGAGGCCGTGGTGGACCAGCTGATGCCCGAACACCAGGCGGTGGTCCACCTGGCGGCCGCGGCGTACGGGGCCGGGTCCGCGCGCGCGGCCGGCACCTTCGCACCTACCGAAGTCCTCGGCACGCAGACCCTGCTCGACGCCGCGCTCCGGCACGGCACCGGTGTCTTCGTCCACGTCTCGACGGCCGAGGTGTACGGCCCGGTGCCGGACGGGAGCGTGCCGGAGACCGCCCCCCTGCGGCCCTGCACGCCGTACGCGGCGGCCCGGGCGGCGAGCGACCTGCTGGCGCTGGCCTACCACCGGACGTACGGCATGGACGTCCGTGTCACCCGCTGCACGGAGAACTACGGCAGCCACCAGTTCCCGGAGATGCTGATCCCGCTGTTCGTCACGCACCTGCTCCAGGGCCGGCAACTGCCGCTGCGCGGCGACGGCTCGCGCGTCCGCGACCGGCTGCACGTCGACGACCACTGCCGGGCGCTGCTGGCCGTACTCGTCTCGGGCCGGCCCGGCGAGGTCTACAACGTGGGGGGCGGAGCCGAGCTCTGCGACCGGGACGTCACGGCCGCGGTGCTGGCCGCCTGCGGTGCCGGGTGGGACCACGTGGAGTGGCTCGTGGAACGGCCGGGCGACGCCCGGCGCAACAGCGTGGACTGGTCGAAGATCCGCGGGGAGCTGGGGTACGAGCCCGTCCACGGCTTCGCCGAGGGGCTGGCCGAGACGATCGCCTGGTACGGCCGCCGGCACCTGGTCGACCCCGACTTCGGCCGCGGCCTCAGCTGGCCGGAGTGAGGGACCGGCCGGGCGCGCCCACGACGGCGGTGAGCACGAGGCCCCGCCCGGTCAGCCAACGGCCCGTCCAGAGCCGTCCGTTGTCGGCTTCGGCTTCGGCTTCGGCCTCACCGCCGCCGGGTCCGGCCCCGGTGGCCGGCAGCCGGGACGTGAACACCCCGCGGCCCGGGCACAGCCGCACGTGCGCGTCCCTGAACCCCCACCGCGTTCCGTGCGATCCGTACAGGGGGAACCACGCCTTGTAGAGCGCCTCCTTCGCGCTGAACAGCACCCGGTCCCAGTGCACGTCGGGCCGGACGCGGGAGAGCTTCGCCAGGTGCCGGCGCTCCTCCTCCCCGGCCACCTCCGCGAGCACCCCGCGCGGCAGGGGCCCGTGCGGGGTGGCATCGATGCCGAGGGCGAGCACCTCCCGCCGCGGGGCGACGGCGGCGGCGCGGTATCCGGCGCAGTGGGTCATGCTGCCGACCACGCCCTCGGGCCACCGGGGCGCACCGCGCTCCCCGGGCAGCAACGGCCCCGGCGGGTGGCCCAGCGCCGACAGGGCCTGCCGGGCACAGTGCCGGACGGTGGCGAACTCCCGCTGCCGCGAGGCCACCGCCCTGCCGACGACCGCCCGTTCCTCGGGGAACAGCACGCTCTCCACGTCCCCGAAGACCTCGGCGGCCCGCACTCCGTCCGGGAGCAGGCCGCCGAGGAGCGGGCGGGGGGTCGCGGCGGTCACCCCGCGTGCTTCTGCGCGTACTCCAGGGTGGTGCGGCTGTTCCCGCCGAGCGCCGTGCGCAGGAACCGGCGGGCGTCCGCGAGGGTGGCGCCCGCACCGAGCTGGGCCTCGACCGCCTCCGGGTCGATGAGCACGGTGTGCTCGGCGGTCACGACCGCGCCGTCGGCGGTGCCGGTGAACTCCCAGCGCCCGCTGTGGCCGAGCAGCAGCCGTGGCGGGACCACCTGCTTGTACGCGATCAGCTCGCCGGGCACGCACACCCGCACCGACCGGGTGGTGTGGGCCGACCCGTCCGCCGTCAGCGTGTCCATCTCCAGGTCCTGCACCCCTGCGGAGTCCGTCCGCAGGGTGACCCGCCGTACGTGCGGGAGCAGGTCGGGCCACTGGTCCGCCCGGTGGATGAACGCGTAGGCCCGTTCCGCGGAGCAGGACAGCGTGGCCGTGTCGGTGAAGGAGAACAGCACGTCCTCCACGTCGGTGGCCAGCTCGGCCACGCGGGCCAGCGCGGCCAGTTCGACCGGGCTGTTGCGGTCCAGCGCGCCGTTGATCCAGTCGACCGTCGCGGGGTCGTCGCCGACCGCGGTGAACTCGTGCAGCAGTACGATCTCCGTCCCCCCGCCGGGCAGCGGCAGGAAGATCCACTCGCCGGACATCGAAGCGATCGGGGCGGCGCTCACCTCCTGGCGGAACCGGATCCGCAGGCCCGCGGGATCGAGTTCGCGCCGGGAGACCCAGGTCTTGACCTCGCCGTTGACCGAGGCCCACAGCCGGAAGCGCTCCGTGCGGTCGCCGAGTTCCAGGTGGTGGGCGTGGACGCTCGGCGCGAACAGGGCCGGCCACCGGCTCACGTCCGCGGCGAGGTCGTACAGCGCCCGGGCGGGCGCTGAGGAGACCAGGCTGTGCCGCGTGGCGCGCGCCATCAGGCGGCCGCCTTGTCCAGGCTGTTGACGAGGTCGATCATCCCCCGGGGGGTCTGCATCTCCTCGCTGCGCTCCTCCGGGATCTCGACGCGGAACTCGCGGCCGACGGCCGCCGTGGTCTCCAGCAACGCCAGCGAGTCGTATCCCAGGTCCTCGAACGTCACGTCGAGGATGTCGCCCGCCAGGTCGGAGTCGTCCTCGACGCCCACGCACTCGGCGAGGATGCGGCGCAGGTCGTCGAGCGTCATGGTGGTGCTCATCGTCGGTGTCCCTCTCAGTCGTTGTACGCGCGGACCACGACGGCCGCGTTGAAGCCCCACTTGCCCCGTGCGAGGACGAGGGCGGTGGATACCGGCACGTGGCGGGGTTCGCCGCGCACCAGGTCGATCCCGTAGTCGCGGGGGACCTCGACCGTGTCGGCGGTCGGCGGGACGACCCCGTCGCGGACGGTCAGCAGCGCCGCGACCACGTCCAGGGGACCGCCGCCGGAGAACAGCCGTCCGGTCAGCGTCTTGGGGGCCGTCACCGGCACCCCGCCCGGCCCGAACACGGCCCGGATCACGTCCGCCTCCTGACGGTCCAGCCCGGGGACCCCGGCCGCGTCGGCGAAGACCACGTCCACTTCGTGCGGCGCCACCCCGGCGTCCGCCAGGGCGAGTTCCACGGCCCGGCGCAGCCCCGGGGGGCGCGGCGAGCCGGGCGGCGGATCGAAGGTCGAGGCATGGCCCGCGATCTCGCCGTACACCTGCGGGGCACCGCGTCCGCGGGCGGCCTCGGCGTCCTCCAGTACGAGCATCACCCCGCCCTCGCCCGGAACGTGTCCCGACGCCTCGCGGTCGAACGGCCGGTACCCGTACGGGCTCACCCGGCCTCCCGCGAGCAGGGCCGTCCACCCCCAGGGGTCGAGGGCCGAGTCGGCGCCGCCGGTGACGACCATCGGGGTGCCGTCGACGATCGTCCTGCGGGCGTGCCCGATGGCGTCGAGACCGCCGGCCTGCTCGGCCACCAGAGCCTTGCTGGGCCCGCGCAGCCCGTGCCGGATGGACACCTGGCCGGTGTGCACGGCGTAGAACCAGGCGAAGGATTCGTAGACGCTCACGAACTCCGGTCCCTTCGACCAGAGTTTGGCGAACTCCCGGTGGGTGAACTCGAACCCGCCGAACGCGCTGGAGGTGACCACGCCCATGTCGTAGTCGACGAGTGCGGACGGGTCGACGCCGCCGTCCGTCAGTGCCCAGTCCGCCGCGGTCAGCGCGAACTGCGTGGACAGGTCGGTCTGCGGCACCAGCCGGGCGGGCAGGTGCCGCCGGGGGTCGAAGTCCGCCACCTGTCCGGCCAGCCGGGCCGGGTAGGAGGAGGCGTCGAAACGGGTGATCTCCCCGATCCCGCTGCGGGATCCCAGGGAGGCGGACCAGAACTCCTCGTGCCCCATCCCGTTGGGGGCGACCACGCCCAGTCCGGTCACCACGGTGGTGGTCATGCCGCCCCCTTCGGGCGCTCGAGGAGCATCGCGCTCTGGAATCCGCCGAACCCGCTGCCGACGCTGAGCACGGTGTCCACCCGGTGTTCCCGGGCGGTCAGCGGTACGTAGTCGAGGTCGCACTCGGGGTCGGCCTCGTGCAGGTTGGCGGTGGGCGGGACGACGTTGTGGGCGATGGCCAGCGCGCACGCGGCGATCTCGATGGAGCCGATCGCGCCCAGCGAGTGGCCCACCATCGACTTGATCGAGCTGATCGGCGTGCGGTAGGCGTGATCGCCGAGGGCCCGCTTGAAGGCCGCCGTCTCGTGCCGGTCGTTCTGCCGGGTGCCCGAGCCGTGCGCGTTCACGTAGTCCACCTGGTCGCCGTTGAGCCGGGCCCGGTCCAGCGCGACGCGGATGGCCTCGGCCATCTCCCGGCCGTCCGGCTTCAGACCCGTCATGTGGTGGGCGTTGCAGCGGGAGGCGTACCCGGTGACCTCGGCGTAGATGGACGCGCCCCGGGCGCGGGCCCCTTCGTAGGTCTCCAGGACGAACACGGCCGCGCCCTCGGCCAGGACGAAGCCGTTGCGCGTGGCGTCGAAGGGCCGCGAAGCGTGCTCCGGGTCGTCGTTGCGGGCGGTGGTCGCCTTGATGGCGTCGAAGGAGGACACCACGATCGGGGTGATCGGGCTGTCCGTCGCCCCGGCGATCATGACGTCGGCCGTACCGTCGGCGATCAGCTGCACGGCGTTGCCGACGGCGTCGAGTCCCGAGGTGCAGCCGTTGGAGACGAGGGCCACCGGGCCCTCGGCGCCCACCGTCCAGGCGACCTCGGCCGGCATCATCCCGGGAGTGAGGTAGTCGTACATGTGCGGTGACGCGTAGCCCGGGTCGACCTCCCACTGCCTCCCCGAGTCGGAGAGCACCAGGTACTCGCTCTCCAGGCTGGTGGCGGAGGCGACGGCGCTGCCGAGGCTGACCCCGACCCGGTGCGGGTCCAGGGCCGCCGGGTCGATTCCGCTGTCGGAGACGGCGTCACGCGCGCAGACGACGGCGAACTGCGTGGCCCGGTCCATCCTGCGGATCTCCCGCACGGTGAGCCCCTCGGACAGGGCGTCGAAATCACACTCGCCCGCTATCCGGGACCGGTAGGGGGACGGGTCGAAGAAGCTGATGGGGCGGGTGGCGGTACGGCCGGAGGTGAGCAGGCTCCAGAACTCCTTCGTGCCTGCTCCCCCCGGCGCACGTACGCCCATCCCGGTTATCACGACACGACGGGACATCGGAATCGGTCTCCTCCTCGAAGTGGTGGCGGGCGGCCGCCGGGCGCCGGCCGCCGGCCGGTGCGGTCCTGCCGCAACCGTCCGGCCGTCCTCACGGCGCTCGGGGCCGACACTCCCCGCGGCCTCTTTCTTAGGCCGCGGCAGCCGCAGGCGGCTCAAGGAGCACTTGAGGTCCGCTCCACAACTGGAGCCGCAGTGGAGGCGGAGTCCACCGGAATTCGAGCGGCCGGGCACATCCTCTGCGCCATGAAGGTCCTCTTCCTCACCGGCGGCAGCCCCGCGACGGTGTTCGCCCTGGCCCCCCTCGCCTCCGCCGCCCGGCTCGCCGGCCACGACGTCCTGCTCGCCTCGCCCGAAGACATGGCGCCGGTGGCCACCTCGGTCGGCCTGCCCGTGGTGGCGGTGACCGACGGGACGATGCGCCGCTTCATGCTCAGCGACCGCGACGGGCGCCCGCTCTCGATCCCCGACGACCCGCGCGAACGGCTCGACTTCAACGGAAGGGGCTTCGGCCGGCTGGCCGCCGCGACCCTCCCGGAACTCCGGACGCTCGTCGCCGACTGGGTACCGGACCTGGTGGTCGGCGGCTCGCTCTGTTACGCGGCCCCGTTCCTCGCCCACGAACTGGGCGTGCCCTGGGTGCGCCACACATGGGACCTCGGCGAGCCGCCGGAGATGGACCTGGGCGCCGCCGCGGAACTGCGGCCCGAGCTGGACTCCCTGGGACTGGACGGGCTGCCCGCGGCCGACCTGTGGGTCGACATCTGCCCGCCGGGCCTGCGCGGCTCCGGGGCCGGGCCGCGCCAGGGGATGCGCTTCGTCCCGTACAACCAGCGCCGCCCGCTGGAGTCCTGGGTGCTCCGGCGCCCGGAGCGGCCGCGGGTCTGCGTGACGGCGGGCAGCCGGGTCTCCGACGCGCAGGAGACGGCCGGCCTGCGGGAACTGGCCGCCGCGCTGGGCGCGCTCGGCGCGGACGTGGTGATCGCCGCCCCGGAGGCGGTCGCGGCCTCCCTGCGGGACGCCGACCGCGGGGTGCGCGCCGGGTGGTTCGCGCTGGACACGCTGCTGGCGACGTGCGACCTGATCGTGCACCACGGCGGCGGCCAGACCTCGCTGACGGCGCTCCACGCGGGCGTTCCCCAGCTGTTCGTCCCGACCATCCCGAAGATGGTCCCGCCGTGCTCGCGCGTCTCGGACTTCGGCGCGGCCCTCACCCTCACGGCGCCGCGGCAGACTCCGGCGGACATCGCCGGGGCCGCCGCCGTGCTGCTGTCCGACCCGTCGTACCGCGAACGGGCCCGGTCGGTGAGCGAGGAGATCGCCCGGCAGCCCCCGCCCGCCGAGGTGGTCGGCGTACTGGAGGAGCTGGTGGGGGCGTTCCGCGCCCGGTAGCGGTACGGGGACGGATCCCCGGCGCATCCCTCCGGGCCCGGGCCCGGGGCGCGTACCGCCCCGGCCCCGGGCCGGTCAGCGCGCGGCCGCTCCGGCCGCCCCGGCCAGGGCGGCCACGGTCCGCTCCAGGGCCTCGTCCAGCGGGGTCCGGCTCCGCCAGCCCGTGGCGGCCGTGAACGCGGACGGGTCGACCTCCAGGCTGCGGAAGTCCGATACGTCGGCATGCGCCGGCGGGGGCACCGACACGACGCGGACCGGATCGGTGCCGGTGTGGCGCGCGACGGCGCGCGCGACGGCCAGGAACAGCTCGCCCAGCGGGACCGCCCGGCCGGTGCCGAGCGGGTAGTGGCGGCCGGCGAGGACGTCGCAGTGCGCGAGCGCCGCGACGAAGGCCCGCGCGGCGTCCTGTACGCAGAGCACGTCCCGCCGGATGGTCCCGTCGTGCCACATGGTCAGCGGCTCCCCGGCCAGCGCCCGCCGGATCATGGTCGACACGACACCGCGGTCGTCCGCGGTCGCCGCGGGGGCGCCGAACAGCGGCGGCAGGCGCAGGCTCACCGCCCGCAGGCTCCCGGCCGCCGTGGCTTCCTTGAGCAGCCGCTCGGCCTCGTGCTTCTGCCGGTCGTAGACGCCCTCGGGCCGGTCCTCCTCGGTCCCGTCGATCCGGGCCGGGGCGCCGCGGCCCACCTGGGTGTTGCTGCCGGGGAACACCACCGCCGGGCACCGGCCGCCGGGGCGGGCGCCGAGCACGTCGACCAGCTCCCGGACCATGCCGACGTGGACGCGCTCGGCGGCCGTGTCGTCCTCGGAGATCCGCCAGCCCGACGCGCCCCGGATCAGCGCCGCGAGCGGCAGGACGGCATCGGCGCCCGCCACCGCCCGGGCCAGTTCCCCCGGCGCGGTCAGGTCCGCCCGCAGGACCTCGGTCCGGGCGGCGCCGCCCGCCGGGACGGCCGTCTCCCGCCGCGACACGGCCCGTACCCGTACGGGCAGGCCGGCCAGCGCCTCGACGACGGCGGAGCCGAGGAAACCCGAGGCGCCGAGCACGACGACGAGCGGCTCCGGGGGGCCGCCGGGCGCGGTGGCGAAGCCCGCCACCGGCCCGGTCACCGGCCCCGTCACGGGGTACCTCCCGCGGCCACCGCGTCGGCGTACCGCGGCAGCAGCCCGGCGGCCCGGGCCGCCTCCAGCGTGGGGGCGTCCCGGTCGCGGTCGGACAGGACCGGGGCGAGACCGGCCGGGAGGTCCAGGCCGAGCGCCGGGTCCAGGGGGTGCACGGCGCGCTCCTTGTCCGCCCGGTAGGCGGCGGACAGCAGGTAGACCATGACCGTCTCGTCCTCCAGCGCCACGAAGAGATGACCGACGCCGGGCGGCAGGTACAGCGCGGTGCCCGCCGCCGGGGAGAGTTCGACCGCCTCGGACCGGCCGTAGGTGGGCGAGCCCTCCCGTACGTCGATCACGTGGTCGAGGGCCCGGCCGCCCGCGCAGTACACGTACTTGGCCATCGAGCCGGGCAGTGCGGTGAAGTGCACGCCGCGGACCACCCCGCGGCGGGAGCGGCTGCTGCTGACCTGCGCCACCGGGAACAGCGGCCGTCCCAGCGCGGCGGCGAACGCCTCCTCCTGGTGCGGGGAGGCGAAGCTGCCGCGGTCGTCGTGGAAGACGTCGGGGGTGAACTCGTACGCCCCGGCGACGGCCAGCTCCCGCACCTTCACGCCGCGTCCTCCTGACGGGTCGCGACGAAGAGACCGGGGCCGAACAGCTCGTGCGTGACGTACTCGGGGACCAGGCCGGCCCGGCGGAAGGCGTCCTCGTACTGGGCGCGTTCGAACAGGCTCATCAGGTGGACGTCGGTGAAGTGCTCGACGCCCGCCTCCGGGGAGGCGACGGTGTAGTGCACCTCCATGCGGCTGGACGCGCCGGCGCGGACGGTGTGGGAGACCCGGGCGATGGTCCGGCCCTCCCGCTCGACCACGTCGGCGCCCACCCAGCCGGGGCGGAACCGTTCCGGGAACCACCAGGGCTCCACGACGAGCACGCCGCCCGGGGCCAGGTGGTCCGCGAGGTTGCGGACGGCCCGGTCCAGGCCGTGGGTGTCCGGGAGGTAGCCGATCGAACTGAACATGCAGGTCACGGCCGAGAAGGTGCGGCCGAGCCGGAAGTCGCGCATGTCTCCCTGGAGCCAGGGGAGGTCCGGGTTGGTGCGGGCGGCGACGTCGAGCATCTCCTGCGAGAGGTCGACCCCGGCGGCCTCGCGGAAGGCACCCGCCAGTGCGTTCAGGTGCGCGCCCGTGCCGCAGGCGACGTCGAGCAGGGAATCGGAGTCGGCGGTGCGGGCCCGGATCAACTCCCGTACGTACGCGGCCTCGGCCGGATAGTCCTTGCCGCGGCCGCGGTAGAAGTCGTGGTACACGTCGGCACGTCGGTAGATCGCGGTGTCCGCGCTGAGGGACATGGGAACGCTCCGCCTTTCGTCGCGGTGGCTACTGGTGGGTGTCGAGGGACGTCAGTACGTCGCGCAGTGCGGCGATCACCCCGTCCTGTACGTCCGTGCCGAGGGACGGGTACATCGGGAGCGAGAAGATCTGCCCGGCGAGCCGCTCGGTCACGGGCAGGGAGCCCACCGGGACGCCGAGGTGGGCGAAGCCCCGCATGGTGTGGACCGGCCACGGATAGCTGATGTTGAGCGCGATGTCGTGGCGTTCCCTCAGGGCGCGGATGACGTCGTCCCGGCGGGGGTGGCGCACGACGTACACGTAGTAGACGTGCTCGTTGCCGGGGGTCACCTCGGGCAGCTCCAGCCCGCCGGGGCCGCAGAGGTCGCCGAGCCCCTCGGCGTAGCGCCGCGCGACGGCCCGGCGGTCCGCGATGTACGTGTCCAGACGGGTCAGTTTGCGGCGCAGGATCTCGGCCTGCACCTCGTCGAGCCGGCTGTTGTGACCGGGGGTCCGCTCGACGTGGTAGACCTCCTCCATGCCGTAGTAGCGCAGCCGGCGCAGGTTCTCGTCCGCCTCGGCGCGGCCGGTGAGCACGGCGCCGCCGTCGCCGTACGCGCCGAGGACCTTGGTGGGGTAGAAGGAGAACGCCGCGGCGTCGCCCGTCGTCCCGGCGAGACGCCCGTCGCGGCGGGCGCCGTGAGCCTGCGCGCAGTCCTCCACGAGGACCAGGCCGTACTGGTCGGCGAGGCGCCGCAGCGGGTCCATGTCCACGCACTGGCCGTACAGGTGGACGGGCACGATCGCTTTGGTGCGGGGGGTGATCGCGGCCTCGACGAGGTCCACGTCCATCAGGTAATCGTCGGCGCGCACGTCGACGAAGACCGGGGTGGCACCGGTCCCGTCGATGGCCACGACCGTGGGTGCGGCCGTGTTCGAGACGGTGATCACCTCGTCGCCGCGGCCGACTCCGAACGCCTCCAGGGCCAGCTTCACGGCGTTGGTGCCGTTGTCGACGCCGACGCAGTGCGCGAGGCCGTGGTAGGCGGCGAACTCCTCCTCGAAACCGCGGACGCTGTCGCCGAGGACCAGCCGGCCGCTGGCGAAGACCGTCTCGACGGCGTCGAGGATGTCCTTCCGCTCGGTCTCGTACTCGGGGAGGTAGTCCCAGACATGGGTGGTCACGCGTCGTCCTCCTTGTAGAACCCGAGGAAGGTCAGAAGGCTCCTCGCCTCGACGTTCAGGTGGTTTCCGTAGCGCACGAACTCGGTGAGCTGGCGCAGGGTGATCCAGGTGTAGTTCTCGGGGACTTCGAGCGGGAAGTCCTCCTCCACCTCGATCAGCAGGTAGCGGTTCTGTGCGTGGTGGAAGCGGCCGCCCTCCTCGGAGTGGACGCTGTCGAAGCGGATCCGCTCCGGCGGCGCCTCCAGGACGGCGCTCAGGAAGAGGGGCGCGTGGTCCTGCGTCAGCCCGCTGTAGTTGTCGGGCTGGCACTGGACCGTGGGCGCCATCTCCACCCCGTCGAACGCCCCGGTCTCGATGCGTGCCTGCACCAGCAGGTGCAGCACACCGCGTACGCGCCGGACGAGGAAGGCGATGACTCCCCGGCTGCGCGGCTCGAACATCGGCTGCTGCCAGTGGGCGACTTCCCGGCTGCTCGTCTCCACGCCCACACCGATGACGGAGAAGTGCTGGTCACGGTCGTGGACGAGCTCCCCGTCCCGGTGCGACCAGCCGTCGATCTTCGAGAGGGGGACGACTTCCCGGGCCAGCGTGCAGCGGCCCTTCGCCTCGGTGAACCAGCTGAGCAGTTCGACCGTCGCGTGGAGCGAGTCCTCGTCCTCCCAGGAACGGGCCAGCGCACCGCGGAAGGTGTCCCCGGCCGGGTCCCCGGCGAGCGCGTCACGGCCGACGAGCAGCCGGCCGGACGCCGCCCCGGCGAGCACCGTGCGGGTGTCCATGTTGACGAGGTTGGGCGTGGCCAGCAGGGTGGCGACCTGATCGAAGCTCAGCCAGCAGAAGTCCTCGAGGAGCGGGACGTCGGCATCGGCCGCGACCTGCACGATCATGTTGCGGTTGCGCTTGGCCAGGAACCACGAGGCCTGTTCCGACTGGAAGACGTCGGAGAGCACCCGGCCGGAGCGCGGTGAGACGAAGTGCTCCAGGTAGGGGACGGCCTTGCCGCCGTGCACCCCGGTGAAGTTGCTCCGCGTCGCCTGCACGGTCGGGGAGAGCTGGAAGCCGTTGACGTTGCCCGGCTCCATCTTCACCTGGAGCAGGCAGTGCGGTACGCCGTCGAACTCCTTGACCAGGATGCCGAGGACGCCGCGTTCCGGCTGGAGGATGATCGGCTGCTGCCACGCCTCCACGGCGCGGCCCGACCTCGTCACGTCGAGACCTTCCACGGAGAAGAACCGGCCCGTGCGGTGCACGAGGTTGCCGGTCGTCGGGTCGGTGAACCAGCCGTCGAGGTCGTCGAGCGCGACCCTCCAGGTCCGGTACGGCTGTGCGCGGCACCGGTCCGCGTACCAGGCATGAAATTCGGCTATATCGGAGAACATTCCGCCTCCCACTGTGCTGGAATTTCGCTGCCGTGGCCTCCGATAATTATCAGATTTCCGAGGAAAGCAGCCATTACGGAGAATCGCATGGCGTTGATCCTGCCAGACGGGCAGCGTCTCGTTAAGACCCGATCGCGGCTTGCGAATTCCTTGTGAGTGACGTGTGACCGGGATGCGAGTGGGATGCGAGTGGTGGTCGGATCATCGCAGGGTGAGCCGGTTTCGAGGTAAAGGGGTGGGGCGGATGGACGGTTTTCCTCAGG
>NZ_JBEOXU010000166.1:0-12460 GCF_040296725.1 Streptomyces sp. NPDC002044 | reverse complement strand
TCCATCCCCCCGACCGGGGGCCCCGCGCGCGCCCCCCCCGTCTACCGCGCCGCGTTCCCGCGGCGGCGCGCCCCCCCGCCCCGGCGCGGCCCGGCCGCCGCCGTACGGAGGGGGGAAGCCGTCAGGCGCCCATCGCGTGCAGGCCGCCGTCCACGTGGACGATCTCGCCGGTGGTCTTCGGGAACCAGTCCGACAGCAGGGCCACGATGGCCCTGCCCGTCGGCTCCGGGTCGGTCATGTCCCACTCCAGCATGGAGCGGGTGTTCCAGACCTCGGCCAGGTCCGAGAAGCCCGGGATGGACTTCGCGGCCATCGAGCCGAGCGGGCCGGCCGAGACCAGGTTGCAGCGGATGTTCTCCTTGCCCAGGTCACGGGCGAGGTAGCGGCTGGTGGCCTCCAGGGCCGCCTTGGCCGGGCCCATCCAGTCGTACTGCGGCCAGGCGAACTGCGCGTCGAAGGTGAGGCCGACGATGGCGGCGCCCTCCGCCGGGAACAGCGGCTTGCAGGCCATGGCCAGCGACTTCAGCGAGAACGCCGAGACGTGCATGGCGGTGGCCACCGACTCGAACGGCGTGTTCAGGAAGTTGCCGCCGAGGGCGTCCTGCGGCGCGAAGCCGATCGAGTGGAGGACCCCGTCGAGGCCGCCGAGCTCTTCGCGGACGAGGCCCTCGAGACGGGCCAGGTGCTCGTCGTTGGTGACGTCGAGCTCGATCACCTTGACCGGCTTGGGCAGCTTCTTGGCGATGCGCTCGGTCAGCGACGGGCGCGGCCACGCGGTGAGGACGACCTCGGCGCCCTGCTCCTGGGCCAGCCGGGCGGCGTGGAACGCGATGGAGGACTCCATCAGCACTCCGGTGATGAGGACGCGCTTGCCCTCGAGAATTCCGCTCATGGTGATCAGTGACCCATGCCCAATCCGCCGTCAACGGGAATGACGGCTCCGGTGATGTACGCGGCGTCGTCGGACGCCAGGAAGCTCACGGCCGCCGCGATCTCCTCGGGGCGCGCGTAGCGGCCCAGGGGCACCTGGCCCACGATGCCCGCGCGCTGCTCGTCGGTGAGCGCCTTCGTCATGTCGGTGTCCACGAAGCCGGGGGCGACCACGTTGAAGGTGATGTTGCGCGAGCCCAGTTCACGGGCGAGCGAACGGGCGAAGCCGACCAGCGCGGCCTTGGAGGCGGCGTAGTTGGCCTGTCCCGCCGAGCCCAGCAGTCCGACGACCGAGGAGATCAGGACGACGCGGCCCTTCTTGGCACGGAGCATGCCACGGTTCGCGCGCTTGACCACACGGAAGGTACCGGTGAGGTTCGTATCGACCACCGAGGCGAAGTCCTCCTCGGACATGCGCATCAGCAGCGTGTCCTTGGTGATGCCCGCGTTGGCCACCAGCACCTCGACCGCGCCGTGGGCGTCCTCGACCTGCTTGTAGGCCTGCTCCACCTGCTCGGAGTCGGTAATGTCGCAGCGGACCGCCAGAACGCCGAGGGAGGTGAGCGCCTCCGGCGGCTCACCCGAGCGGTACGTGATCGCGACCTTGTCTCCGGCTTCCGCGAAGGCACGGGCGATGGCGAGGCCGATGCCCCGGTTTCCTCCGGTGACGAGAACCGAGCGGCTCAACGGATCACCCTTTCGCTAGCGGTCTGAATACCAAAAACCTATAGGTCGCACCCCGTGTACGGAGAATCGAGCTCCCACAGGGCCTGGCGACGCGCTCTGTCGAATCCCTACAGAAACCTGTAGGTAGTAGAGCCCCGATCGCGACATGATCAGGGCGACCGGCCCCGACCCCGGGAGGACTTCCGTGCCCCATTCCATCGACGCGGCCTTCACCGCGCTGCCCCTGCGGGCGCTCGCCGACGCGGCGCTCGCCCGGGCGCGCGCGCTGGGCGCCGAGCATGCCGACTTCCGGCTGGAGCGGATCCGCAGCGCCTCCTGGCGGCTGCGGGACGCCAAGCCCTCCGGCGGTTCCGACACCACCGACCTCGGATTCGCGGTCCGGGTGGTGCACGGCGGCAGCTGGGGCTTCGCCTCCGGCGTCGACCTGACCATGGACGCGGCCGCGAAGGTGGCCTCCCAGGCCGTGGCCATGGCGAAGCTGTCCGCCCAGGTGATCAAGGCGGCCGGTTCGGACGAGCGGGTGGAGCTGGCCGGGGAGCCGGTGCACTCCGACAAGACCTGGGTCTCCGCCTACGACGTGGACCCCTTCGCGGTCCCCGACGCGGAGAAGGCGGCGCTGCTCGCCGACTGGAGCGCGCGGCTGCTGGCGGCCGACGGGGTGGCGCACGTGGACGCCTCCTTCCTCGCCGTCCACGAGAACAAGTTCTACGCCGACACCGCGGGCACCTCGACCACGCAGCAGCGGGTGCGCGTGCACCCGCAGCTCACCGCCGTCGCCGTGGACGCCACCACCGGCGAGTTCGACTCGATGCGCACCATCGCCCCGCCCGCCGGGCGCGGCTGGGAGTACCTGACCGGCACCGGCTGGGACTGGAACGACGAACTGGAGCGGATCCCCGGCCTGCTCGCCGAGAAGATGCGGGCCCCGAGCGTCGAGGCCGGGCGCTACGACCTCGTGGTGGACCCCTCCAACCTGTGGCTCACCATCCACGAGTCCATCGGCCACGCCACCGAGCTCGACCGGGCGCTGGGCTACGAGGCGGCGTACGCGGGGACCTCCTTCGCCACCTTCGACCAGCTGGGCAAGCTCAAGTACGGCTCGTCGATCATGAACGTGACGGGCGACCGCACCGCGGAGCACGGGCTGGCCACGGTCGGCTTCGACGACGAGGGCGTCGCGGCGCAGAGCTGGGACCTGGTCAAGGACGGCACCCTGGTCGGCTACCAGCTGGACCGCCGGATCGCGAAGCTGACCGGCCTCGGCCGCTCCAACGGCTGCGCGTACGCCGACTCCCCCGGGCACGTGCCCGTCCAGCGGATGGCGAACGTCTCGCTGCGGCCGGACCCGGGCGGCCTGTCGACCGAGGACCTGATCGGCGGGGTGGAGCGCGGCATCTACGTGGTCGGCGACCGCTCCTGGTCGATCGACATGCAGCGCTACAACTTCCAGTTCACCGGGCAGCGGTTCTTCCGCATCGAGAACGGCCGGCTGGCCGGGCAGCTGCGCGACGTGGCGTACCAGGCGACGACCACCGACTTCTGGGGCTCGATGGAGAAGGTCGGCGGCCCGCAGACCTACGTCCTGGGCGGCGCGTTCAACTGCGGCAAGGCTCAGCCGGGTCAGGTCGCGGCGGTCTCGCACGGCTGCCCGTCCGCGCTGTTCCGCGACGTGAACATCCTCAACACCACGCAGGAGGCCGGACGCTGATGTCGACCCGAACCAAGCCCCACGAGATCGTCGAGCGGGCGCTGGAGCTCTCCACCGCCGACGGCTGCGTCGTCATCGCGGACGAGGAGTCCAGCGCCAACCTCCGCTGGGCCGGCAACGCGCTCACCACCAACGGCGTCACCCGCGGCCGGACCCTGACCGTCATCGCCACGGTCGACGGCAAGGAGGGCACGGCCTCGGGGGTCGTCTCGCGCTCCGCCGTCACCGCCGCGGACCTGGAGCCGCTGGTACGGGCCGCCGAGGCGGCCGCCCGCGGGGCCGGTCCGGCCGAGGACGCCCAGCCGCTGGTGACCGGGACCCCGGCCTCGCCGGACTTCGCCGACGCTCCGGGCGAGACCTCCTCGGCGGTGTTCGCGGACTTCGCGCCGGCCCTCGGGGAGTCCTTCGCCCGGGCCCGGGCGGGCGGGCGGGAGCTGTACGGGTTCGCCCACCACGAGCTGGTGTCCACGTACGTCGGCACCTCCACGGGCCTGCGGCTGCGCCACGACCAGCCGAACGGCACCCTGGAGCTCAACGCGAAGTCCCCGGACCGGCAGCGCTCGGCCTGGGCCGGCCGCGCCACCCGGGACTTCAAGGACGTGGACCCGACCGTGCTGGACGCGGAGCTGGCCGTGCGCCTGGGCTGGGCGGAGCGGAAGGTCGAGCTGCCCGCCGGGCGGTACGAGACGCTGCTGCCGCCGACGGCCGTGGCCGACCTGCTGATCTACCAGATGTGGTCGGCGGCCGCCCGCGACGCGGTGGAGGGCCGGACCGTCTTCGCCAAGCCGGGCGGCGGCACCCGGGTCGGCGAGCGGCTGTCGCGGCTGCCGCTGACGCTGCGCAGCGACCCGAACGCGCCGGGCCTGGAGTCCGCGCCGTTCGTGATCGCGCACAGCTCGGGCGACGACGCCTCGGTGTTCGACAACGGGCTGCCGGTTCCGGCGACCGAGTGGATCCGCGGCGGCGAGCTGGCCCGGCTGACCACGACCCGGCACAGCGCCGGACTGACCGGCCTGCCGCTCGCCCCGGGCTTCGGGAACCTGGTCCTGGACGGGGGCGGCGACAAGTCGCTGGAGGAGATGGTGGCGGGCACCGAGCGGGGCCTGCTGCTGACCTGCCTGTGGTACATCCGCGAGGTGGACCCGGCGACCCTGCTGCTCACGGGCCTGACCCGGGACGGCGTCTACCTGGTGGAGAACGGGCAGGTCGTCGGGGAGGTCAACAACTTCCGGTTCAACGAGTCCCCGGTCGACCTGCTGTCGCGGGCCACCGAGGCGGGACGGACCGAGAAGACCCTGCCGCGCGAGTGGGGCGACTGGTTCACCAGGGCCGCGATGCCCGCCCTGCGCATCCCGGACTTCAACATGAGCTCGGTCAGCAAGGGCGTCTGACCCACCTAGACTGAGCCACGGCAATGCAAGGCATCGAAGGAGTCGAGAGACCGTGACGGACATCGTCGACGAACTGAAGTGGCGCGGGCTGTTCGCCCAGTCCACCGACGAAGAAGCGCTGCGCAAGGCGTTCGCGGACGGTCCTGTCACGTTCTATTGCGGCTTCGACCCGACCGCGGCCTCGCTGCACGTCGGGCACCTGGTCCAGGTGCTGACCGTACGCCGGCTCCAGCAGGCCGGGCACCGGCCGCTGGCGCTGGTCGGCGGGGCCACCGGGCAGATCGGCGACCCGCGGCCGACGGCCGAGCGGACCCTGAACGACCCGGAGACCGTCGCGAACTGGGTGGCCCGGCTGCGCACCCAGATCGAGCCGTTCCTGTCCTTCGAGGGCGAGAACGCGGCGGTCATGGTCAACAACCTGGACTGGACGGCGGGCCTGTCCGCCATCGAGTTCCTCCGGGACATCGGCAAGCACTTCCGCGTCAACAAGATGCTGACGAAGGACTCGGTCGCCCGCCGGCTGGAGTCCGACCAGGGCATCAGCTACACCGAGTTCAGCTACCAGTTGCTCCAGGGCATGGACTTCCTGGAGCTGTACCGGCGCTACGGCTGCGTGCTCCAGCAGGGCGGCTCCGACCAGTGGGGCAACCTGACGGCCGGGCTCGACCTGATCCACCGGCTGGAGCCGGGCGCGGTCGTGCACGCGCTGGCGACGCCGCTGATGGTGAAGGCGGACGGAACCAAGTTCGGCAAGTCCGAGAGCGGCGCCGTCTGGCTCGACCCGGAGATGACGACGCCGTACGCGTTCTACCAGTTCTGGCTGAACGTGGACGACCGCGACATCTCCACCTACCTGCGCATCCTGTCCTTCCGGAGCCGGGAGGAACTGGAGGCGCTGGAGGCGCAGACCGCCGAGCGGCCGCAGGCGCGCGCCGCGCAGCGGGCGCTGGCGGAGGAGCTGACGACGCTGGTGCACGGCGCCGGCCAGTGCGCCGCGGTCATCGCCGCGTCGAAGGCGCTCTTCGGCCAGGGCGAGCTGGCGGAGCTGGACGAGGCCACGCTGGCCGCGGCCCTCTCCGAACTGCCGCACGCCAAGGTCGCCGAGCTCGGGCAGGTCGTGGACCTGTTCGCGGAGACCGGCCTGGTCGCCAGCAAGTCGGCCGGCCGCCGGACCGTGAAGGAGGGCGGCGCCTACGTGAACAACGTGAAGGTCACCGCCGAGGACGCGGTCCCGGACGCGGCGGACCTGCTGCACGGGCGCTGGCTGGTGCTGCGCCGCGGGAAGAAGAACCTGGCCGCGGTGGAGGTCACGGGCGCCTGACGCCCACCGCCCCGACGCGAGTACGACGCGGGGGCCGGTCCGGACACGTGGTCCGGCCGGCCCCCGCGTCGTATCCCGGGCCTGCCCGCGCGGGCGGGTCCGGGGCCGCGGGGTCCCTCAGGTCATCTGCCGCTTGTTGCCGCGGACCGCGTTGTAGAGCAGGTCGCCGAGGCCGACGATGAGGACCGCTCCGGCCAGTTGCAGCAGGTGCCGGATCCAGTCGATGCCCTTGGTGTCGTTGACGCCGATCCAGGTGGCGACGGCGTTGCCGAGGACGGCGCCGAGGATGCCGAAGATCGTGGTCAGCCAGAGGGGCTGGTGCTGCTTGCCCGGCAGGATGGCCCGGGCAATCAGGCCCAGAACGAAACCGACGATGATCGCCCACAACCAACTCATGTCGAGCCTCCTCCTGGCGCGTTGTGCGCATGTGCGCCCAGTCTCGATCAGTAACGCGTACGGTGCATTTCGGACAGAGCCATCGGGGGGACACCCCCTCTCCCCACCCCGGGGGAGGCGGCGTACCGTGGTAGGGGTCCGGACCGTGAGCGTCCGGCGGGTGATCGGGTGGTGGAGTGTGGAGCGGACCAAGCGGCAGAAGCGGAACGGGGCCGAGGTCTTCCGCATCACCGGCGCCCGCATGGGGCTCGCCGAGGACGTGCGGGGACGTCAGCGCCGGTACGTGATCTCGATGGTCATCCGGACCCTGTCGGTCATCGCGACGGTGGTCCTGTGGGACGTGCAGCGCCCTGTGGCGATCGTGACGCTCGTCGCCGGCGCCCTTTTGCCGTACGTCGCCGTGGTCATCGCCAACGCGGGGCGCGAGTCGACGCCCTCGCTGCCCTCGCACTTCATCCCGGCCCCTGTGCACCCCGCACTGGACGCCGGAAACCTCAAGAACAGCTCAGATCAATCGTGAAGTTCCAGTGCACCGCACAGGGTCCTGCGTGACATACTGCCTACGCGCTCCGCATCCCCCGTCGGAGCGACGGACCGACGCCGGGCAGCTCCCCCCGTGGCTGCTCGGCGTCGCCTTTCCGATCTAGGGTTGAGCCGTGAACTTCCCCAGCTTTCCCGGCGGCTTTCCCGGCCCTGGATCCTCCGGCCCCGAGGCCGATTCCCCCACCTGCTCAGCCAAGGGCTGCCGTGACGCGGCCGTCTGGGTCCTGGCGTGGAACAACCCGAAGGTGCACACACCGGAGCGGCGCAAGACCTGGCTGGCCTGTGCGGAGCACCGCGAGCACCTGTCCCAGTTCCTGGGGGTACGCGGCTTCCTCAAGGACGTCGTGAAGCTCGACGAGTGGGTACAGCCGGAGGGCTCGGAGCGGGCCTGACCCGCCCGGGGCTCAGCCGCCGATCGCCGACATCGGGCGGTCGGGCTGGAGGAAGGAAGGGTCGTCCAGACCGGAACCGGCCTTCTTCCCCCACATCGCCACCTTCCACAGCCGGGCGATCTCCTCGTCCGGTGCGCCCGAGCGCAGGGCGGCCCGCAGGTCCGATTCCTCGGTGGCGAACAGGCACGTACGGATCTGGCCGTCGGCCGTGAGCCGGGTGCGGTCGCACGCTCCGCAGAACGGCCGGGTCACCGAGGCGATGACGCCGACGGTGGCCGGGCCGCCGTCGACGACCCAGCGTTCGGCCGGGGCGGAGCCGCGTTCGTCGGCGCCTTCCTCGGTCAGGGTGAAGCGGGTGCGGAGGGACTGCAGGATGTCCCCGGCGGTGATCATGCCGTCGCGCTTCCAGCCGTGCTGGGCGTCGAGCGGCATCTGCTCGATGAAGCGGAGCTCGTAGGCGTTCTCCACGGCCCAGGCGAGCAGGTCGGGGGCCTCGTCGTCGTTGAGGCCGGGCATCAGGACGGCGTTGACCTTGACCGGGGTGAGGCCGGCCTCGCGGGCGGCCGCCATGCCGTCGATGACGTCCTTGTGGCGGTCGCGGCGGGTGAGGGTCTTGAAGACCTCGGGCCGCAGGGTGTCCAGGGAAACGTTCACGCGGTCCAGACCGGCGGCTTTCAGGGCCTGCGCGGTGCGCTTGAGGCCGATGCCGTTGGTGGTGAGCGACATCCGGGGCCGCGGCTCCAGGGCCGCGCACCGCTCGACGATCCCGACCAGGCCGGGCCGCAGCAGCGGCTCGCCGCCGGTGAAGCGGACCTCGGTGATGCCGAGCCGGGTGACCGCGATGCGGATCAGCCGGACGATCTCGTCGTCGCTGAGCAGGTCGGACTTTCCGAGCCACTGAAGGCCCTCTTCGGGCATGCAGTACGTGCAGCGGAGATTGCACCGGTCGGTGAGCGAGACGCGCAGGTCTGTGGCCACGCGGCCGTAGGTGTCGAGAAGCACTGTGGGCCTCCTCCCCTGTCCGGTTCAGTAGGGTCGCGCAGCTGAGGACGTACGGTGTGCGCTGCGTTCGAGCCTACGCGACACCGGTGGCGCGCAGAGGTGCCCGAAAGAACGAGAGGCGGCGCGGCCGCGTCGTAGGGACGTACGACGCGGCCACGCTGGGTGTTCGGACGATCTCAGTGAGCCCCTGTTCCGGTGAGCGAGCGGACCTCCACCTCGGCGAACTTCTGCGCGTCGGCCTTCTCCTTGGACAGGACGGTTCCCAGCCAGCCCAGCAGGAAGCCGAGCGGGATGGAGATGAGGCCGGGGTTCTCCAGCGGGAACCAGTAGAAGTCGGCGTCCTTGAACATCGAGGTGGGCTTCCCGGAGACGACCGGGGAGAACAGCACCAGGCCGACGGCCGAGATCAGACCGCCGTAGATGGACCACAGCGCCCCCTGGGTGGTGAAGCGCTTCCAGAAGAGGCTGTAGAGGATCGTCGGCAGGTTGGCGGAGGCGGCGACCGCGAAGGCCAGCGCGACGAGGCCGGCCACGTTCAGGTCGCGGGCGAGGGCGCCCAGTCCGATGGCGACGGCGCCGATGACCACGGTGGACCAGCGGGCGGCGCGCACCTCCTCCTTCTCGGTGGCCTTGCCCTTGCGGATGACGTTGACGTACAGGTCGTGCGCGAAGGACGAGGAGGAGGCGAGGGTGAGGCCGGCGACCACGGCCAGGATGGTGGCGAAGGCGACCGCCGAGATCACGGCGAGCAGGACGGCGCCGCCGGTGGAGCCGGCGCCGCCGCCGATCTCCTGGGCGAGCAGGGGCGCCGCGGTGTTGCCGGCCTTGTTCGACGCCAGGATGTCGGCCCGGTTGAGCAGGGCGGCGGCGCCGAAACCGAGGGCGATGGTCATCAGGTAGAAGGCGCCGATGATGCCGATGGCCCAGTTCACGGACTTGCGGGCGGCCTTGGCCGTCGGGACGGTGTAGAAGCGGATCAGGATGTGCGGCAGTCCGGCGGTGCCGAGGACCAGGGCGAGGCCCAGCGAGATGAAGTCGAGCTTCGTCGTGGCGTCCTTGCCGTACTTCATGCCCGGTTCGAGGAACTTGGCGCCCTGTCCGCTGTTCTCCGCGGCCTTGCCGAGCAGCTCGGAGACGTTGAAGTTGAACTTGACCAGCACGAGCATCGTGATCAGCAGGGCGCCCGCGATCAGCAGGACCGCCTTGATCATCTGCACCCAGGTGGTGCCCTTCATGCCGCCGATGGTCACATAGACGATCATCAGGACGCCGACCAGCGCGACCACGGCCACCTTGCCGCCGTCGCTGGTGATGCCCAGGAGCAGCGAGACGAGCACGCCCGCACCTGCCATCTGGGCCAGCAGGTAGAAGATCGAGACCACGATGGTGGAGGTGCCCGCGGCGGTCCGTACGGGGCGCTGGCGCATCCGGTACGCGAGGACGTCGCCCATCGTGTAGCGGCCGGAGTTGCGCAGCGGCTCGGCGACGAGCAGCAGGGCCACCAGCCAGGCGACGAGGAAGCCGATGGAATACAGGAAGCCGTCGTAGCCGAAGAGGGCGATGGCGCCGGCGATGCCGAGGAAGGACGCGGCGGACATGTAGTCGCCGGAGATGGCGAGGCCGTTCTGGAAGCCGGTGAACTGGCGTCCGCCGGCGTAGAAGTCGGCGGCGCTCTTGGTCTGGCGGCCGGCCCACACGGTGATGATCAGCGTGGCGACGACGAACAGGCCGAACAGGGTGATGATCAGCGGCCGGTGCTCGGTGGCGCCCGCGGCGGTCGTGGTCAGGTGGAGGGCGCCGCTCATTCTCCGGCCTCCATGCGGGACTTGATCGCGATGGCCTTGGGGTCGAGCTTGGTGGCGGCGTGCCGCGCGTACAGCCAGGCGATCAGGAAGGTCGTGGCGAACTGGGCGAGGCCGAGCACGAGGCCGACGTTGATGTTCCCGAAGAGCTTGGTGCCCATGAAGTCGGCCGCGTAACTGCAGAGCAGGACGTACAGCAGGTACCAGACGATGAAGGCCACGGTGAGCGGGAAGGCGAACGAGCGGAAGGAGCGGCGCAGTTCGCCGAACTCGGCGCTGTCCTGGACCCGGGTGTACTCCTCGGCCGTGGGGCCCGGCTGGGGCATGCCCCCGGCCTCCGGTGGTGGCGCTGCTGCTTCGGTGGTCACGGGGGGCTCTCCTTGCGGCGCGGGTGCGGTCGGAACGATGGACAAAACAACCTCCGTGCGGGGGGACGATGACGCTGATCCCCCCTGTCAACGGCACGGGCGACGTGTCGGGACGGTTCAACACCCACTGTTTCTTTAGAGACTGATTTCTCGAACTGATGGCACAGAAGGGAACAGCGGTACTAGGTTTCTGTGTCATGAACCCGTCCGACGCAACCGCGTCAGGGCGGCTTTTTCACGGATGATGTGGAGAACCCATGGCGCATCTGGGACCGCGTTCCGCCCGGAAGCACGGCCGCCTGGCCGTTCCGGTCGGCCTGGCGCTCACCGCCTCGCTCGCCTTCCTGCCCTCGATCGCCGCCTCCGCGGCCCCGCTGGGCAACACGGCGGCCACGGCGACGGCTTCGAAGCCCGACACGTCCGGGCCCAAGCTCTCGTACGTGGCGAACCTGACCGCGTACGGCACGGTGAAGCAGGCGAAGAAGGCCATCGAGCGGGCCGGCGGCACGGTGGTGACGTCCCACCCGCAGATCGGGGTCGTCGTCGCCCACTCCCAGAACCCGGAGTTCGCCCAGCAGCTGCGCGCGCAGCGCAGCCTGTTCGTGTCGGTCGGTGCCACCCGCACGGCCCCGCTGACGACGGTGCAGACCACCGAGGAGGGCACCACGCAGCGGCTGGGTGCCGCGGAGGCCGCCAAGGCGGCGGCGCAGGCCGAGCCGGGGCAGGAGCCGCTGGAGTCCAACCAGTGGGACCTTCGGGCCATCAAGGCCGACCAGGCTCACACGATCAACGATGGCAGCCGCAACGTCACGGTGGGCATCATCGACACCGGCGTGGACGACACCCACCCGGATCTCGCGGCGAACTTCTCCAAGAAGCAGTCCGCCAACTGCGTGGGCGGCGTCGCGGACACCTCCGAGGGCGCCTGGCGTCCGTACGCCGACGGCAGCGACCACGGCACGCACGTGGCCGGCACGATCGGGGCCCCGCGCAACGGCGTCGGTGTCAGCGGTGTCGCGCCGGGCGTGCAGATCGCCGCGATCAAGGTGAGCGAGCCGGCGACCAGCCTGTTCTACACCGAGGCGGTCGTCTGCGGCTTCATGTTCGCCGCCGAGAAGGGGATCGAGGTGACGAACAACAGCTACTACGTCGACCCCTGGTACTTCAACTGCAAGACGGACGACGACCAGAAGGCGCTGGTGGAGGCCCTCACCCGGGCGAGCAAGTACGCCGAGCGCAAGGGCGTGCTGAACGTCGCCGCGGCCGGCAACGAGAACTTCGACCTCTCGGCCGACTCGATCACGGACGAGACCAGCCCGAACGACACCACCCCGGTGCCGCGCACCATCGACCCGCGCGTCTGCCTCGACGTCCCGACGCAGCTCCCGGGCGTGGTGACGGTGACCGCGACCGGTGACAAGGGCTTCAAGTCCTACTACTCCAGCTACGGCCTCGGAGTCGCGGACGTCTCCGCCCCCGGCGGCGACAAGTGGCAGGTCCCGGGCACCCCGGACGCCAACGGCCGCATCCTGTCGACCATCCCGGGCGGCTACGGCTACAAGCAGGGCACCTCCATGGCGACCCCGCACGTGGCGGGCGTCGCGGCGCTGCTGAAGAGCGCGCACCCGAAGGCCACTCCCGCGCAGCTCCAGACGATGCTCAAGGGCCAGGCCACCAAGACGGCCTGCCCGGCGCAGGTCTACGACGCCACCGGCGTCCTGATCGACGCCACCACCTGCGAGAGCAAGTGGGGCCAGACCGGCTACTACGGCCACGGCGTGGTCGACGCGCTGAAGGCCGTCAAGTAGCACGCGCGGCGGTGCCCGGCACGTGAGAGGGCCGGGCGGGGGTCTCCCCCCCCCCCCCCACCCCCCCCCCCCGCGGGCTCGCAGATACGGAAAACACAACAATAAAAGACAA
>NZ_JBEOXU010000165.1:0-12520 GCF_040296725.1 Streptomyces sp. NPDC002044 | reverse complement strand
GCCCGCCCGGACCGGACGGGCTACGACGGGGCGGCGGCGCGAGGCCGGGCCTCCACCACCGGCGCACCCGCCGCGGGCCCTCCCGGGCGGACCCGGCGCGGCCCGCTGATCCGGCAGCCCAGGCAGCCGGCGTGCCCCGCGTGCGCGGCGGTGTCCCGGACCCGCCAGTCGCGACGGGAGACGGGGCGCGGGCCGCTCGCCTTGCCCCATCCGGCGAGGTGCAGCAGCCAGGTGGCGGCCCCCGCCGCGGCGACGACCGCGAGGCCGGTCCAGATGCCGGGGACCCAGGCCGCGCACACCGCGAGACCCGATCCGGTGAAGCCCAGGAGGGCCAGTGTGGTGCCGGTCCATCCGGCCACGGTGTGGCCGAGGTCGACGTCGCCGTGCGCGCTCATGATTCTCCCTGGTCGTACGGGCGGCACTAGGCTCGCAAGGGAACACTTACTTCACAAAGTAAGCATCTCACGAGCTAAGTAACTTAGACACTAAGGAGAATCCGCGTGCAGGGCAAGTCCCGCCCGCCGGCCACCGCCGGGGAGGCGCTTTCGCGCATGGACCACTACGTCGCCCTGGGGATCGTCGGCCAGCAGGAGATGGCGCAGCTCCTCGGGCTGAACGTCACGGACCTGACCTGCCTGGGCCACGTGCTGGGCGCCGGGGACACCCCGCTCGCCGCCGGGGACCTGGCCGAGCTGGTGAACCTCACCACGGGAGCCGTGACGGGCGTCCTCAACCGCCTGGAGCGGGCCGGATACGCGCACCGGCAGCCCGACCCGGCCGACCGGCGCCGGGTCCGGGTGGTGGCCGACCCGCGGGCCGCGGTCCGGGTCTTCGCGGTGTACCAGCCCTTCTACGACCGGCTCGGAGCCCTGTTCGCCGACTACACGCCCGACGAGACCGCCGTGATCGCCGACTGGTTCGGGCGGGCGGCCGGCGAGGCCCGCGCCCACCTGGCGCAGGTCCGGGCCGGGGAACTGGGCGCCGGGAAGGCTTAGCCCCCGCTGGTACCATGGGCGGTTGACCATCTTTTGTTCTCGCTGTTCTTCTTCGAAAGGTTCTGCATGAAGAACCCGTCGGTTCATGGGCGTTTCGGTGTGAAGGCGGGTGCGAAGGGCGGCGGCAAGTCCGCCGCCAAGGCCACACGCACCCTCGGACCGCAGGGCGAGTTCTCGATGCCCCGGTCGACGACGCCGGCGCTCCCGCCGGTGGCGTCGTTCTCCGAGCTCGACCTGCCCCTTGAGCTGGTGGAGAAGCTGGCCGAGCTGGCGGTGAAGGACCCCTTCCCCATTCAGGCCGCCACCCTGCCGAACGCGCTGGCCGGCCGCGACGTCCTGGGCCGCGCCCAGACCGGCTCCGGCAAGACGCTGGCCTTCGGCCTGGCCCTGCTGGCGCGTACCGCGGGGCAGCAGGCGGACCCCAAGCGGCCGCTCGCGCTGGTCCTCGTACCGACGCGCGAGCTGGCGCAGCAGGTGACCGAGGCCCTGACCCCGTACGCCGAGGCGCTGAGCCTGCGGATGGTCACCGTCGTCGGCGGCCTGTCCATCGGCAAGCAGGTCAGCGCGCTGCGTACGGGCGCCGAGGTCGTGGTGGCCACCCCCGGACGCCTCAGCGACCTGGTGGGCCGGCGGGACGTGCACCTGGAGCGCGTGAAGATCGCCGTGCTCGACGAGGCCGACCAGATGTGCGACATGGGCTTCATGCCGCAGGTCACGGAGATCCTGGACCAGGTGCACCACGCGGGGCAGCGCATGCTGTTCTCCGCGACCCTGGACCGCAACGTCGACCAGCTGGTCCGCACCTACCTGAAGGACCCCGTCGCCCACTCCGTGGATCCGCAGGCGGGCGCGGTGACCACGATGGACCACCACGTGCTGCACATCCACGCGGCCGACAAGATCTCGGCCGCGACCGAGATCGCGGCGCGCGAGGGCCGGGTGCTGATGTTCCTGGACACCAAGCACGGCGTCGACCAGTTCGTGAAGCACCTGCGCGCCATGGGTGTCCGGGCGGAGGGCCTGCACAGCGGCAAGTCGCAGCCGCAGCGCACGCGGACGCTGGCGCAGTTCAAGACCGGCGCCGTCAACGTCCTGGTCGCCACCAACGTGGCCGCGCGCGGCATCCACATCGACGACCTCGACCTCGTCGTCAACGTGGACCCGCCCGCAGACCACAAGGACTACCTGCACCGGGGCGGCCGCACGGCGCGGGCCGGCGAGTCCGGCCGGGTCGTCACGCTCGTCACCCCGAACCAGCGCCGGGACATGGTCCGGCTGATGGCGGACGCCCGCATCCGGCCGGAGATCACCCAGGTGCGCTCCGGGGAGGCGGCGCTCAGCCGGATCACCGGGGCCAAGGCACCCTCCGGGGTGCCGCTGGCCGGCGCCGCACCCACCGACGCCAAGGGCAAGCCCTCCGGTTCCGAGCTGGGCTTCCGCGGCATGGGCCAGCGCCCGGGGCGGCCGGGCCGGGGCAAGGAGTCCCGCAAGACGGCGGAGGCCCGCCTGACGGCCGAGGCACGCGCCGCGGCCCGCGTCCGCAAGGCCAACTGACGCCGCGTCCGCACGGCCAACAGACACACCTCGGGCCGGAGTTGACCTCGTCCCGGGGCTGACCTCGGGCCGGGTCCGGCCTCCGGCCGGAGTGCGCCGTCTCAGGCCGGAGCGCGTCCGCGCAGGCGCTGCGCGGCGGCGTTGCGGACGCGTCGGGTGCGGGCGTCCGAGGCGAGCAGGGTGAGGGCCTCGTACGAGGTCACCGCCTGGGCGGCGGTGCGCTGGCACCAGTCGGAGGCCGCAACGAGCTCCGCCGCAGACCAGGCCCCGCCCCCTTCGACGGCCCGCAGCAGGGTCCACTCGCGCAGCCGGCGCTCGGGGAACGCGCGGCCCGCGAGGGCGGCGCCGAGGGCGTGGGCCCAGGCGGGGAACGCGTCGTCGGCCAGCAGCCGTACCGCCCGGCGGTCGAGATGGGTGACGACGGCGCTCTCGGCCATCACCGGGTCGGGGTCGCGCAGTACGACGGCCACCGCGTCGGCTTCGGCGGCGGTATCCGGCGTCGCGGCCAGGGACTCCAGGTGGCGGGCGTAGCGCCAGTGTTCGGAGGCGGCGGCACGGGAGGGGTTCATCGCGCGGCGCCTTCGCCCGTGTGCCGCGTCCACGGTCCGTCCGGGTACGGATCGCCGCCGGTTCGGACCGGCCGTCCGTGCGGCCCGGCCGACCCGGCGGTGGTCTCGGCCCAACCGGCGACGGCCCGTTCGGCGTCCACCGCGGGCCCGCGCCGCCGCCCGCACCCCGCCCCCGCCGCGGTCCGCGCCCGGCCGCGCCGCGCGGGCGCGCCCCGTACCGAAGTCGGAGTGCCGATGGCCGCCGGCCACTGCTTCTTCCCTCTCGCCATGGAACCCATTGCACACGACCGCCGTGAACGGCCGGTGGTCAGGGTGCCGTCGGGCATGGGCACGGCTGCGCCGCGGGCTTCGGCCGGCGGGGGCCGGCATCGGCGACCCGGCGCCGGCCGGGCGCAAGCCGGCCGCCTGGAGGGCGCGGATGCCGCGTGCTTCGCCGGCGCCCCGCCGGGACCGGACCGGGCGGCCGTCCGGCGCCAAGTGCCGTACGGCGCGGGCCGGTTCGCGCGCCCGGACCGGTTCGCGCGCCGGCCGGCCTCGGGGGTGCGTCCCCGCCCTCGTCGCCGCCGTCGTCAGACCTGTTCGAAGGTGAAGGACTTGATGAAGCAGTCGCGGGGCTGCCCGACGGCGAAGAAGACGCAGTCCACCAACGACTGGGCGGTGAGCTGGTCCTTCGAGGTGCGCGGAGCGTTCTCCCAGGCCACGGACAGCGGGTCGTGGTTGTCGAAGTCCGGCGGGTACAGGGAGATCACCCGGACGCCCTGGTCGCGGAGCCTGTGGGAGAGGACTTCGGTGAAGCCGGCCTGGGCGCTCTTGGCGGCGTAGAAGGCGCCGTGCGCGTCGGACCGGTGGTTGCCGGGCTCTCCGCAGCCCGAGACCATGGTCACGATGTCCGGCTTCGCCGACTTCAGGAGGAGCGGGAGGAAGGCCCTGGTGGCCAGGACGGTGCCCGTGGCGCCGGAGGCCAGGGTGTCGACGACCTCCTCGTCGGAGGCGGACAGCAGGTCGGTGCCGTGCTGGTAGCGCGCGCCGTTGTTGACGAGCACGTCGACGTGGCCGGTACGGGCGGCCACCGCGGCGGCGAACTCCCTCACCGAGGCGGGGTCGGTGAGGTCGCAGGCGAAGGCGTGGACCCGGTCGGCGTCGTGGCCCTGGGCGATGATCTCCGCGCGGACGCCCTCGGCGGCCTCGAGGGTGCGGGCGGAGAGGTGGACCTCCGCGCCCCGGGCGGCGAACCGCAGGGCCAGGGTCCGCCCGAAGCCGCGCCCCGCGGCCGTGATGACGACGCGGTGCTGTGCGAATGTCATGCCTGCGCTCCTCATTCGTGGTCGCTACACATGATCTCAGGTGCGGGACCCGGCTGTCCGGGTGGGGTGCGGAGGGCGACGGGTGGCGGCCGGCGGGGAGGAAGCGCGGCCGGGGTCGCGGGGATCGCGGCGCCGGACGCGCCCAGCTCGGCCGCCCTGCCGCGCGCACGCGCCGCCGGGATCAGCTCTCGCCGGTGCCGTCGGTCCGGCGGGGCTCGTACGCCTCGTACGCCTCGTACCCGCCGTCCCCCTGCTCCGCGTCGTGCCCCGGCCCGGGCAGCGGAGCGCCGGTCTCCAGCAGGGTCTTGAGGCTGGAGGCGAGCAGCGGCCAGGTCCGCCCGCACATGCCGATCAGGGTCCCGCCGGTCCGGAACCCCTCGTGCAGGACGGTGAGTCGGCAGAGGGTGTCTCCGACGGGCTCGATCTCGTACGTCACCTTCGTACGGTGCTCCCGCGCCAGCTCGGCCCGCAGTTCCTCGCCGATGCCGGCGGCCGCCGCCCACTGCGGGGTGAAGGTGTGCCAGGTGTAGGAGAGCAGCCGGTCGGGGACGCAGTCCAGGACCACCTGGGCGGGGTCGCTGGTGCGGGCCCCGCGCTCGACCCAGTCCATCGTCGAACCCACGGCCCAGTCGGTCTCGAAGCTCAGGCCCCAGTACCGGCGGGTGAGGGCGGGTTCGGTGAGGGCCTGCCAGACCCGGGCGGGATCGGCCTGGATGTACAGGGTGTAGGTGATCGCGCTGTCGTTCATGGGCCCATGCTGCGGGACCGCGGGCCGCGGGGGCCGGATTTCCCGGTCATGGCGCAGGCTCGGTCCCGCGGGCCCGGTGCCCCGGGCCCGGGCCCGCGAGCCGTCACCAGCGGACGGCCTCCTCGGGCAGCTCGGTGGGCGGGGTGCGGGCCGGAGCCGGGAGGGACAGCCGGGTGCGCGCCGCGTGGACCGCCGCGAGTTCGCGTTCCCCGGCCGGTCCCCAGTCGCTGAGTTCGCGGACCTGCTCGGGGGTGGCCAGCAGCCGGGCGTACGCCGGGTCCGTGAGCGGGGCGAGGGCGGTGAGGCGGGCCGCCGTGCGCAGGTGGGCGCCGTCCCCGGTCAGCCGGTGCCCGAGCGGGGCGGCCCCGGCGGTGGTTCCGGCGGCCGGGGGCGGAAGGTGGGCGGAGCCGGTGGCGCGGGCGATCAGGAGCAGGACCCGGCCGTCGGGGGCGAACAGCCAGCCGCGGTGGTCCCGGACGGGCAGCCGCGCGGGCGCCGGGCCAGGCCGCCAGGTGCCGTGCTGCCGGGCGCGGCGGGTGCGGAGCACCCCGAGCCGGTCGAGGGCCGTGGGCGTCATGGGGCGGCCGTCCTCCAGCAGGGCGGTGCCGCAGCCGGCGATCCGGGCGCGCAGGGCGGACAGGGTGCGGCGGGCGTCACCGGGGTCCATCAGGGCGGGCAGGTCGGCGGGTTCGGCGAAGTCGATGCCGGTGATCTCCTGGGCCGGGAGGCGGACGGCCTCGATCCGGTCCTGGGCCCAGGTACCGCCGTCGTAGACGTACAGGACCTCGCCGGGGAACCGTGTCTCGGGCGGGAAGCCGGGGTCCTCGCGCGGGATCCAGTCCACGGCGAGGCCGCGCGGGTAGCGGCCGTCGATGCCCAGTTCCTCGCGCACCTCCCGGGCCGCCGCGGCGGACGGGGACTCGCCGGCGTCCACGGCACCGCCGGGGAGCAGCCGGTCGGCGCGGTAGTCGACGCTCTGGACGAGGACGCGGCCCTCGGCGTCGGTGACGAGGACCACCGCCCCGGTCCACAGGGCGGCGCGCGAGGCGCCGTACGCCTCCGGGGTCATCCGGGTGCCCGTCCCCTCGGGCCCGGCGCGGCCGGGCGCCGCCGGCGCCGTCCGCGCCGCTTGCGCCGTCTGGCCGGGCACGGCCTTGTCGTCGGTCAGCTGCGGCATCGGAACTCCGTTCACCGTGGGTGGACCCGCGGGCTGTGCAACAGCGGCCGCGACTCCCGGGTTACGGCGGTTCCGGCTTCAGGGACCGAACTCCGTGCTTTGCCGGTTCTATACCTCCTTATTACCTGGTTATGTATCCCTTGGTAGCTTTCCCCGTGCGGACTGGCGGCGTTGAAACCGCCGGTCCGACCACTTCAGCCGGACACGGGAGAGACCCCCACATGCGACGCCGTTCCCCCACGGGCCCCGCGCACTCCACGGGCCCTGCGGACCCCACGGGAAAACGGTGGTCCGTGCCGGTGCTCGCCGGTGTGGCCGGCGGCGCCGCGGCCCTCGGCTTCGGCGGGCTGTACGCCGCCGGACTGCTCCTGGCCGGCGAGGACGTCGCCCCGGGGACGAAGGTGCGCGGTGTCGACATAGGCGGCATGAGCCGGGCCGGGGCCCGCCAGGCGCTGGAGCGGGAACTCGGCCCGTCGGCCGCCGCCCCGGTCGCGCTGCGGATCGGCGACCGGGCCGAGCAGGCGGGCCCGCAGACCCTGGGCCTGTCGCTGGACAGCGCCGCGACGGTCGAGCGCGCCGCGGGCTCCGGCTCCGACCCGTTCGCGGTGATCGGCCGGCTGTTCTCCTCGGGCGATCCGGACGTGGCACCCGTGGTCCGCCTGGACGCGCGGGCGGCCCGCGCCACCCTCGACACCCTGGGCAAGAAGGCGGCGCAGGAGGTCCGGGAGGGCTCGGTCACCTTCGAGAAGGGCAAGGCGAAGGCGGTGGCCCCGGTGACGGGGACCGCCCTGGACGTGGACGGCTCCCTGGACGCGCTGCGCGGGGCCTATCCGCGCACCTCGGCGGAGCCCGTCGTCCTGCCCGTCCGGCGGACCGAACCGCGGATCGGGAAGCAGGAGACGGACCGGGCCCTGAAGGAGTTCGCCGGGCCGGCGATGTCCGCCCCCGTGACCCTGACCGTCGCGGGCAAGCGGATACCCGTCGGCCCCGCGGTCCTCTCCGAGCACCTGACCCTGAAGGACGACGGCAAGGGCCGGCTCGTCCCCGGCGTCGACGCCGGGGCGCTCCTCGCCGATCCGGCCCTGGCGGGGCCGCTGCGGCAGGCCGTCCCCGGTCCGGCCGAGGCCCGGCTGACGGTCGACGGCGCGGGCCGGGTCGCCGTCGCCGAGGAGGGACGGTCCGGCCGTCAGGTCTCCGGGCAGGCCCTGAGCGGAGCGCTGCTGCCCCTGCTGACCGGGTCCGGGGCGAGCGCCCGTACGGGAGAGGTCGCCACCGAGGAGGCCCGGCCCCGGCTGTCCGCGGACACGGTCCAGCAGCTGGGCATCAAGGAGAAGGTGTCCTCCTTCACCGTGACGTTCGAGCCGGCCGCGTACCGCACGACGAACATCGGCCGGGCCGCCGAGCTGATCAACGGCTCGCTGGTGCTGCCCGACGAGACCTGGAGCTTCAACCGCACCGTCGGCGAACGCACCAAGGAGAACGGCTTCGTCGACGGCCTGATCATCAACAACGGCCAGTACGAGAAGGCGTCCGGGGGCGGTGTCTCGGCGGTCGCGACGACCGTCTTCAACGCCGTGTTCTTCGCGGGGGTCAAACCCGTCGAGTACGGCGCCCACTCCTTCTACATCGAGCGCTATCCGGAGGGCCGCGAGGCCACCGTCGCCTGGGGCAGCCTCGACCTGCGCTTCGCCAACGACTCGGGCAAGGCCCTGTACATCCAGGCCGAGGCCACCGAGACCTCCATCACCATCACCTTCCTGGGCACGAAGAAGTACGAGGAGATCCGCGCGGTCCAGGGCCCCCGGACCAATGTCCGCCAGCCCGCCGTCCGCACGGACAACGGCCCGAAGTGCGAACCCCAGGCCCCGCTGGAGGGCTTCGACGTCGCCGTCGAGCGCGTCTTCGTCCAGGGCGGCAAGGAAGCCAAGCGGGAGACGATGAAGACCCGTTACACGCCGCGGGACAGCGTCACGTGCGGCTGACCCGGGGCGCCTCGGCGGGTGCGGGGACGCGCACGGGAGCCGCCGGCGGCCCGGGGACGCGCACGGGGGCCGCAAGCGGCCGGCTGGCCGGGGTGGACGCCGTCCGTGGCCTCGCCGTCCTCGGCATGTTCGCCGTCCATGTCGGGCCGAGCCCGGAACCCGAGGGCGCCCGCTACCTGATGGTCGCGGCGGACGGCCGCGCGCCGGCCCTGTTCACGCTCCTCGCGGGGTTCTCGCTGCTGCTCGCCCAGCGCGGGCAGGACCCGGCGGCGGCGCCCGGGGGGTGGGCCCCGCGCTGGCGCCCGCTGCTGATCCGCTGCGCCGTCCTGGCCGCCCTCGGGCTCCTGCTGGCCGCGCTGTGGCCCGGGATCCTGGTCATCCTGGCCTTCTTCGCCGTGTACTTCCTGGCCGCCGAACCCTTCACCCGGCTCTCCACACCCGTGCTGTCCGCCGTCGCGGGGGTGTCGGTGGTGGCCGGCCCGCTGCTGTCGTTCCTGCTGGGCCCGGTGTTCGGCTACGGCTCGTCCGGCCGGGGCGCGGTCCCCGAGGCCACGCAGCTGACGAGCTGGTCCGGGGCGGCGGACGTGGTGTGCGAGCTGCTGCTCACCGGCGCGTATCCGCTGGCCACCTACTTCCCGTACGTCCTGGCAGGGATGGCGCTCGCCCGCCTCTGCGACGTGCGGGAGCGCGCCGTGACCCTGCGGATGGCCGCGTGGGGCACGGCCGCGGCCGTGGTCGGCTACGGTTCCGCCTGGCTCGCCACGCACGTGTTCGGCGCCCGTGAGCGGCTGCTGGGGGCGATCGCCGTCCACCATCCCGAGGCGCTGGCCGCCGCCGACCCCGTACGGGAGGTGCTGCGCGGGCAGTTCGGAGCCGTGCCGAGCACGTCGTGGGACTGGCTGCTGGTGGCCGACCCGTACAGCCAGACCCCGCTGGAGACCCTGGGCAACGCGGGGGTGGGCTGCGCCCTGATCGGCCTGTGCGTCTTCGCCGCGCGCCACCGCACCGGAGCCCGGCTGCTGCGGCCGCTGGCGGTGCTCGGGGCGATGGCCCTCAGCGCGTACGTGATCCACGCGCTGGTGCTGGCCGGGCCGGCGTACGGGGTCGCCTCCTGGTTCGCCTGGATCGCCTTCAGCGGCACGGCGCTGGCCCTCACCTGGGCCTGGCAACGCGCCTGGGCGCACAGCCCGGTGCGCCGGGGGCCGGTGGAACACGCCCTGCGCCTGGTGACGCGGGGCCGGACCCGTCCCCTCTGAGACGCCCGCGCCTCTGTGATGATGCGCACAAGGGGCGCCGGGGCCCGGGCGGGCGCTGCTCGGGCCGTCGGCTAGGGTCCTGCCGTGAAGAAGCTGATTCCCCCACTTGTTCGACGGCCCCCCACCGCCGTGGCCCCGTCCGCCGCCGCGCCCGGCGCCCGCCTCGGCTGGCTGGACGCGCTGCGCGGCATAGCCGCCCTCATCGTCGCGCTGCACCACTTCGACGTGCTGCGGATGCTGCCCTTCGGGGGCTTCGTATGGCGGAACTTCGACATGGGCGTCTTCGGCGTCATGCTCTTCTTCATAGTCAGCGGCTACATCATCCCCGCCTCGCTGGAGCGCCGCGGGGACGTTCGGGCCTTCTGGATCGGCCGGATCTTCCGGATCTATCCGGCGCTGATCGCCGGTCTGGCCGTCTCGATGCTCATGCTGCCGGCCGGCGACGGTTCGGTGGCGCTGCTGCGCACCGATGACGACCTGGCCTCGCTCGTCGCGAACGGCCTGATGCTCCAGGACGTGCTCGGTGTCGTCAACGCCATGAACGTCACCTGGACGCTCACGTACGAGATGGTCTTCTACTTCTTCGTCACCGCCCTGTTCACCCGCGGCCTGCACCGGCACAGCGGCGCGATAGCCGTCGCCTTCGCCGCCGTGGCCCTGGCGGTCGGCACGGCCCTGGGCACCCACCTCCTGACCGACGGGATCGGCTCCACCCGCCTGCTCGTCCTCGTCGTCGCGGCGATCGTCCTCGTCGGCTTCGCGGGCGTGCTCAGCGGCAACCGGAAGCTGACCGCGACCGGCGCCGTGCTCCTCGGCGCGACGGGCCTGGTCCTGATCACCCTCAACAGCCGGGCCCCCGGCTTCGAAACCTGGATGATCTTCGCGACCATGTTCGCCGGCACCATCGTCCACCGGGTGCAGCACGGCCAGCTCGCCCGGGTCCCCGGCCTGCTCTGCCTCGGCTTCGTCGTCCTGGCGGGCGTCCTGACCGGCTGGCTGTACAACCGGGGCGCCGCCGCCGATGCCACCTGGACCTCCGGCTGGAAAGCCTGGTCCGTCGCCTACCTGGCGGCGTGGGTCCTCTTCGGCCTCGGCTACCTGCTGCGCGCACGGCGCTTCCCGAAGGTGCTGACCTGGCTCGGCGCCGTCAGCTTCTCCGTGTACCTGCTGCACATCGCACTGCTGCACACGGTCGGCCCGCTGGTGGGGGTCCCGCCGATGCCGTCCTCGACGCTGGGCAAGCTCGTGTGGACGGCCCTGTTCCTCGCCGTCCTGCTCGCCGCGAGCCACCTCATGTACCGGCTGGTCGAGCTGCCCATGCAGCGTGTCGGCCGCCGGGTGCAGAAGGCCGTAGACCGCCGCTGGCCGCGCGCCGTACCGGCCGGCCCCGCACCGCGGGCGCAGGCCCCCGGCCGCGAGCCGGAACCGGCTTCGAGGAGCTGACCGGGGGCCCGCCGGCCCTTCCTCAGCCGGACCGGTCCGCCTCCGCCTCCGTGTCCGCGTCGTCGGGCACCCAGCGCAGTACGTCGCCGGGCTGGCAGTCGAGCGTGCGGCAGATCGCGTCGAGCGTGGTGAACCGGACCGCCTTCGCCCGGCCGTTCTTCAGTACCGCGATGTTGGCGGGACTGATCCCGACGGCGGCGGCGAACTCGGCGACCGAGAGCTTGCGCCTGGCGAGCTGCACGTCGAGGTCGACGATGATGGCCATCAGACCACCTCGGCGAGTTCACTCTTCATCGTGTGCGCCTTGCTCAGCAGACCCCGCATGATGACGAAGAGCATGACCAGGCAGGCCCCGATGCCGGCGGTCCCGGTCGCGGCCGCCAGGGCGCCGATCAGCTCCATGCCGTCATCGGGGGAGGGGACGTCGGCGAGCATCAGGTGGCAGCCGACGGCGAGGGCCAGCACGGTCGCCGCGACGGTGGAGCCGATGATGACGTCGAGCCACCGGAAGGCCGCCGACGAGAAGATCGCGTCACGTTCGACCATGCCGAGCAGCTTCCACGCCGCCGCGAGGACGATCTGGACGCAGGCGACCCCGACGATGGCGGCCGCCGTATAGGGCACGGCGTACGGGGCGTACGGGGGGAAGCGGTCGACCTCGTCGGCGGCCGTGGTGGGGAGGATGACGAGCTGGCCGAAGAGCCCGAAGAGGATCGCCGTGGCGATGCCACCGCGCAGCGCGGCCATGAAGAAGCGATGCATCCATCGATAATCGATCGATTGCGATCGATAGTCAATGGATGTCGCCCCTAGTCCTTGCGGCCCGTGACGGCGACGGTGACGCCCAGGCCGATCATCGTGAGGCCGCCGGCCCCGCTGACGGCCGCGAGCCTGCGCGGTGAACGGGCGAACCAGGTGCGGGTGGTGGCCGCGACCACGCCCCAGACGCTGTCGGACACCACCGCGATGAGGTTGAAGACCAGCCCGAGCAGCAGCATCTGCGCCGTGACGTTCCCCTGGCCCCGGTCGACGAACTGGGGCAGTACCGCGGCGAAGAACACGATGGTCTTGGGGTTGGCCACGCCCACGACGAAGCCCTCCCCCAGCGTGCGCAGACCGCTGTGTACGGGGCCTTCGCCGCTGAAGGCCGCCTCCAGCGACCCGCGCCCGCGCACCGCCCTGACTCCGAGGTACACGAGGTACGCGGCGCCGACGAGCTTCAGCGCGGTGAAGAGCAGCACCGAGCGCTCCACGACGGCGCCGACCCCGAGGGCCACGGCCACGACGAGCACGCAGGCGCCGAGCGTGTTGCCGGCCACCGTGGTGAGCGCCGCCCGCCGGCCCTGCGCGAGGGCGCGGCCGATCACGAACAGCACGCTGGGGCCGGGGGGTCCAGGCGCCGACCACAAGGGCGCGCTGCGCAAGTGGAGCGACGCCGCCCCCGAGACCCGATCCGCCCTCCTGCTGTCCTCCGCATGGGCGGCCCGCGCGG
>NZ_JBEOXU010000164.1:0-12548 GCF_040296725.1 Streptomyces sp. NPDC002044 | reverse complement strand
GTCCGGCTGTTTGCCCTCGTCGATCCAGATGAGCGAGGCGGCCTCGACCGCGGTCCCGGAACGGGGCCCGCCGGGGTGGGGCGAGGCGGCGGGCCGGGGCCGGCCGAGGCGGATGTCCCCGTCAGCCGAGGCGGACGTCGTCGACGGTCCAATACCAGTTGTTGTCACCGCTGTAGCGGAAGCGGACCTGGACGTCGGTGGCTCCGGCCGGGACCTGGAGGGCGATCGATTCGGCCTTCGCGACCGCGTCGGCGGTGTAGTTCTTCACGACGGCCGGGGCGCCGCCGTTGTAGGACACCAGCACCTGGGCGGTCTGCCCGGCCTCCTGCCGGTAGTGGGTCTGGAAGGACAGGGTCTTGGTGGAGCCGCCCGCGACCGGCCACTTGGGGGTGATCAGCGTGGAGTCGAAGGTGCCGGTGTGGCTCTTGTCGTCCCACTCGTCGGAGTCGGCGACGGCGAAGACGTCACGGGAGCGGACGTTCAGCTCGCGCCACTGGTCGCGCTGCGACTGGCTCCAGAACTCGTCGGTGGCGAAGGCCCAGCCGGCCCACTCGGTGACGCCGCCCGTGCCCATCTTCGAGTTGTCCACGGACCAGCCCGCCGGCGGGGTGCGGGTGAAGCCCTTGGTGGCGGCCGGGATCCCGGTCTCGTCCACGCGGGCCTGGAGGACCGGCCGCAGGGTGTCGAAGGGGTCGTTGTCGGGGGCGTTCAGCGGGACGCCGTCGAGGCCCGCGCCGCTGACGCCGACGTGGGCGAGGGCGGTCGCGGCGACGTCGGCCAGGCGTACGTCGTCCCGTACCGAACCGGCCGGGATGCCCGCGCCCCTGGCGATGACGAAGGTGCCGCGCTCGGCGATGCTGGAGCCGCCGTGTCCGCCTCCGCTGGTGTGGCCGTGGTCGGTGGTGACCAGGACCTTCCAGTTCTCCTGGGCGTACGTGGGACGGCTCTGGACGGCGGTGAGGAGCTTGCCGACCAGGACGTCGACCCGGGCGACGGCGTTCAGGTAGGCCTGGCTGGCGGCCCCCGAGGAGTGGCCGGCCGCGTCGATCTCGCCGAGGTAGACGAAGGCGGCGTCGGGGTTCTGGTCGCGCAGCTCGGTGGCGGCCGCGGCGGCGATCTTCGGGTCCTCGTTGCCGTAGCCGTCGCGGTCTCCCTTGAGGGAGAGGCGCTTGTCGACCTTGGCCGAGAAGATCGGGCCGTTCTGGTCGGTGGAGGTGATCGGCTCCCAGTCGGCGGCCGCGTACGTGTTGAGCGACGGCTTCGCGTTCTCGATGCGGGTCAGGAAGTCCGGGTGGGCCGTGTAGTTCTTGCCGGTGAAGGAGTTGTCCTTGACACCGTGCTTGTCGGGCCACACGCCGGTGGCGATGGTGGACCAGCCGGGGCCCGAGGAGGTGGCGGCCATCGGGTTCGCGTAGAGGGTGCTGCGGGCGGTCAGGCCCTGGGCCATCAGGCCGTTCAGGTGGGGTGCGTTGGCGGCCTTGACGCGGTCGAGGACCGCACCGTCGATGCCGATGACCAGGACCTTGTCGGTGGTGGCGGCCGACTCCCCGGCCGTGGCGGCGGTGGCGCCGAGGGCGGTGGCGAGCAGGGCGGTGGCGGTGGCCGCCACGGCGAGGGTGCGTCCGGACAGGACAGCAGTGGGCACGTACTCCTCCGGGAGCAATCGTGGGGAAGGCGCGGCAGGTTGGGGCGGGCCGTGCGTGCGCCGGGTCCGGACCGGGGGTGCGGTCCTCGGTCCAGACCCGTTATCTCGGTGTCGCGGCGGGGCCGTGACGGTGCAAGCGTCACTCTGGCGGCCGTGGGTGGCCAGGAAGTAACCGGTCAGCTTCCGGTTGCCGACTTCCACGCGTCCACGTAGCCGGTGAGGTTCTTGTCGATGTCGGCCCAGTCCGGCTCGAAGACCTCGACGCCTGCCAGGATCCGGGTGAGTTCGACGGCGTTGGCGTCGGTCGGCCGGACGTCGGCGCGGGCCGGGAAGCCGCCGCCGACCTCGCTGACCAGCTTCTGGGACTCCTCGGTCAGGAGGTGGTCGAGGAGCTTCTTGCCGTTCTCCGCGTGCGGGGCCTTGGCGACGAGGCCGGCCGCGTACGGGAGGGCGAAGGTGGTGGGCTTGCCGCCTTCCCGGGCCGGGAACCAGATGCCCAGGTTCGGCATGGACTTGGACTGCGCGAAGTTCATCTGGACGTCGCCGTTGGCCACGAGCAGCTCGCCCTTGTCGGTCTTCGGCGCGAGCTTGCTGGTGGAGGAGGACGGGCCCACGTTGTTGGTCTGGAGCTTCTTCAGGTACTCCATCGCCGGCTCCTTGCCGCCGAAGTCGTGCATCGACTTGATGAGGACGGCGGTGCCGTCGCCCGCGACGCCCGGGGTGGAGTACTGGAGCTTGCCCTTGTACTTGGGGTCGAGGAGTTCCTCCCAGGTCTTGGGGGCCTCGGCGAGCTCCTTCTTGTTGTAGACGAAGCCGAAGTAGTTGTTGACGACCGAGGTCCACCTGCCGTCGGCGGCCTTGTCCCCGCCGTTGACCTTGTCGGAGCCCTGCGGCGCGTATGCCTGGAGCAGGCCCTTGCCGTCGGCCTGCTGGATGAACGGGGGCAGGGTGATCAGCACGTCGGCCTGGGTGTTGGTCTTCTCGCGGACGGCGCGCTGGACCATCTCGCCCGAGCCGCCTTCGACGTACTTGACCTCGATGCCGGTCTTCTTGGTGAAGTCGGCGAAGACCTTGTCGTACCAGCCGTCGCCCTTGTCGCTCTTGAGGCCGTCGGCGCTGTAGACGGTGACGACCTTCGCACCGTCGTCGGAGCCGGCGGAGGAAGCGGCGCCGCCGCAGGCGGTGAGGGTGGCGGCGAGGGCGAGGCAGCCGGAGGCGGCGGCGGTGCGGGGCAGGAGCTTGCTGGGCATGGAACTTCCTTACGGGGAAAGGGAGTCGGCAGAGGTTCAGCAGGGACAGCGGGGGCGCGGGACGCGCGGGGTGGAGCGGTCACGCGGGGTGGAACGGTCACGCGGCGCGCGCGGCCGGATTCGGCGGCGGCCCCCGTACGGGTCAGCGGTACGCGGCCCTCGTGCGGATCCGGGAGACGGCCAGCAGGACCGTCAGGGTCGCGGCCATCAGGACCACGGCGACGGCGGATCCACTGAACAGCGCGCCCCGGTCGGTGGCGGTGAAGACGCGGACGGGCAGGGGCATCCAGTCCGGCGGGTAGAGCATCATCGTGGCGCTCAGTTCGCCCATCGACAGGGCGAAGCAGAGCCCGGCGGCCGCGGTGAGGGACGGCAGCAGCAGGGGCAGCCTCACCCGCCACAGCACGTACGCGGGACCGGCGCCGAGGGAGGCCGCGGCCTGCTCGTACGCGGGGTCGAGCCGGACGACGGCGGCGGACACCGACTGGTAGGCGAAGGCGGTGACGAGGACGGTGTGGGCCAGGACCACGATGGAGCCGGTGCCGTTGAGCAGGATCGGCGGCCGGCTGAACGCGACGAGCACGGCGAGGCCGACGACCACGGACGGCACGGCGACGGGCAGCACGAACAGCGCGTCGAGCACGCGCTTCCCGCGCCGCCCGAGCGCGGCGGCGGCGAGCGCGGCCCAGGTGCCGACGATGAGCGCGAGCACGCTGGCGGTCACGGCGGTGACCAGGGACGTGGTCAGGGCCTGGAGGGATTCGCCGCGGACGGCGGCGGCATAGTTCCCGGTGGTCGGGCCGGAGGGGAAGGCGCCGGACCAGTGGGTGGCGAAGGAGGCCCCGACCACGACGAGCAGGGGCAGGGCGAAGAGGGGCAGGAAGAGGAGGGCGAAGAGGCCCCAGGCGGCCCAGCGGCCGGTCCGGCTATGCACCAGCACGCTTGCTCACCATCCGGTAGAGGCCGAACAGGCCGACGGAGATCGCGATGTTGACGACGGCGACCACGCAGGCGGCCTGGTAGTCGGATTCGAGGATCGCCTTGCCGTAGACGAGCATCGGCAGCGTCGTGACGCCCTTGGCGCCGGTGAACAGGACGATCCCGAACTCGTTGAGGCACAGGACCAGGACCAGGCCGCCGCCGGCGGCGAGTGCCGGGAGGGCCTCGGGCAGGATCACCCGGCGGACGATCCGGGCCGGGCGGGCGCCGAGGCCGGCGGCGACTTCGAGCTGGGCGGTGTCCAGCTGGGAGAAGGCGGCGAGCAGGGGGCGCATCACGAAGGGCGTGAAGTACGTGATCTCGGCGAGGAGGACGCCCCAGGGGGTGGCGAGGAACCGGAAGGGCCCCTCGGCGGTGCCGGTGAGGTCGGTCCAGACGCCGTTGGCCATGCCGACGCTGCCGTAGATGAAGAGGAGGGCGAGGGTGATGAGGAAGGAGGGGAAGGAGAGGAAGACGTCGATGAACTTCGCGACGGCGCGGGCCCCGGGGAACGGTACGAAGGCGATGACCAGCGCGAGCGCGAAGCCGAGGACGAGACAGCCGGCGGTGGCGCCGACGGCGAGCCAGACGGTGGTCCAGAGGGCCTCCCGGAAGGCGGCGGAGGCGAACACGGAGCCGTAGGCGTCGAAGGTGCCGCCGCCGTCCTCGGGGGTGAGGGACTGCCGGACGACGAGGACGAGGGGGTAGAGGAAGACGAGCGCGAGCACGGCGACGGGCGGCAGGGCCCATACGCCGCGCGGCAGCCGCGGCCCGCTCCGGCCCGCCGGGGAACCCTCCGGCCCCGCCGGCGTGCGGGGCGCGGGGTCCGGGGCGGAGCCCGGAGTCTCCCCGGGGGGAAACCCTCCCGGACCGCCCGGAGCCGGGAGCGGCGGGCCGCCGGCCGCGGGGACCGCGCCCGGGGGCGGGCCCACGGCCGTTCCGGGTGCGGCTCGCCGCGAGACGTCAGGCATCCGAGACCCCCGCCGCGAGCAGCACCGCGTCCCGCGGTTCGAAGTGCAGGGTGATCCGGTCGCCGAGGGCGGGCGTCTCGCGCAGTTCGGGGAGGTCCGCCTTGACGCGGTGGCCGTGGACGTCGACGTACAGCCGGTGCGTCGAGCCCCGCCACTGGACCTCGGCGATGGTGCCGCTGAGGGCGTTGGGGCCGTCGCCGAGGCCGAGCAGGTGCGGCCGTACGCACAGGGTGGCCCGGGAGCCGGGCGCCGCGCGACCGCGGTCGAGGGCCAGCGGGCGTCCCGCGAAGACGGCTCCGGTGTCCGCGACGGTGACCGGGAGCAGGTTCGCGTTGCCGACGAAGGAGGCGGTGAACTCGGTGCGCGGGGCACGGTACAGCTCCTGCGGGGTGCCGCAGTCCTGAAGCCGGGCCCGGTCCATGACGGCGATCCGGTCGGCCAGCGTGAGCGCCTCCACCTGGTCGTGCGTGACGTACAGGAGGGACACCTCGGGCAGTTCGCGGTGGAGCCGGGCCAGTTCGGCGAGCATGCCGGACCGCAGCTGCGCGTCGAGCGCGGACAGCGGTTCGTCGAGCAGGAGCACCCCGGGGCGGATCGCGAGGGCGCGGGCGATGGCCACGCGCTGCTGCTGGCCGCCGGAGAGCTCGCGGGGGTAGCGCCTGGCGTAGGCGGCCATCCCGGTCAGGTCCAGGGCTTCGGCGACCCGGCCGGGGATCTCCGCGCGGGGCGTCTTGCGGGCCTTGAGGCCGAAGGCCACGTTCTCCTCGACGCGCATGTGCGGGAAGAGCGCGTACTGCTGGACGACCATGCCGATGCCGCGCCGGTGCGGCGGGAGCGCGGTGACGTCCCGGCCGCCGATCAGCACCCGGCCCGCGGCGGGCCGTACGAACCCGGCGACCGCGCGCAGGGCCGTGGTCTTGCCCGAGCCGGAGGGGCCGAGCAGGGCCATCACCTCGCCGGGCTCGACGGTCAGGTCGAGGGAGTCCAGGACGGTGGCGCCGTCGTAGGCGACGCTGACCCCCTCGAACCGGATGCCGCTCACGCCGGCTCCGCGCGGTGGGCGGGGCGGGCCGCGGCGAGGACCGCGGGGAGTTCGGCGACGGAGCCGAGGACATGGGTCGCGCCGTGCCCGGCGAGGGCGGAGCGGTCGTGGGCGCCGGTGAGCACGCCGGCCACGAGCCCGGCACCGGCGCGGCGGCCGCTGAGCATGTCGTACGCGGTGTCGCCCGCGACCACGATGTCGGCCACGTCGGCCACGGCGCCGGTCCGCAGGAACGCGGCCAGCACCATGTCCGGGTACGGGCGGCCGCGGCCTCCCGCGTCGGCCGGGCAGAGGGTGAGGTCGGCCAGGTCGCGCCAGCCGAGGGCGTCGAGGATGGCGTCCTGGGTGACGCGGGCGAAGCCGGTGGTCAGTACGACGGTGCGGCCGTCGGCGCGGAGTTCCTCGATGGCCTCGCGGGCGCCGGGGAGCGGGGCGACGAGCCCGCCGTCGACGAGGTCGCCGTACGCCTCCTCGAAGGCGGCGTTCGCGCGCTGTGCGCTCTCCTCGCTGCCGAAGAGGTGGCGGAAGACGGAGATCTTCGACTCCCCCATGGTGTCGCGGACGTAGCGGAGCTTCTCCTCGTGGTCGGGGGTGCCCGGGGTGACGCCGAGGCGTTCGGCGGCGCGCTCGAAGGCGCGCTCGACCAGGCCCCCGTCGGCGACGGTGGTGCCCGCCATGTCGAGGACGACCAGCTTGCGGGGGTCGGCGGTGGGGTCGGCGACGGTGTCGGGGTTGGCGTCGGCGTTGGCGGTCGTGTCGGTCATGTGGTTCACCAGCCCAGTTCGTTCGCTGTGGTCTCGGCTATGGCGGGCGAGCAGGTCATGCCGCGGCCGCCGGGTCCGGTCACCAGCCAGACGTCGTCGGCCACCTGCTGGCGGTGGACGACGCGGGTGGTGTCGGTGCACTGCGCGTACACGCCCGCCCAGCGGCGCCGGATCTTCGGCAGGGGGCGGCCCAGGAAGGACTCGGCGACCTCGGTGAGGTGCTCGTACGGGTCTTCGAGGGTGTCGAACGCGAAGGGGTGCTCGTACTCGTGGGTGTCGCCGATGGTCAGTCCGCCGTCCTGGCGCTGGACCATCAGCAGCTGCATCTTGTGCGCGGCGGCGGTCGGCGCCTGGGCCTGCTCCTCGTTGAGCGCGTCCAGGGCGGGCGAGCCGTAGGCCGGGTAGTAGCGGAAGCTGTCGGCGTCCGCGACCGAGGTGGTCAGCTCCTCGCCCAGCGGCGCGGTCTGCATCATCTGGAGCCGTACGCGGCGCACGGGCAGCTCGTGGGCCAGCTCGCGGACCAGGCCGGACAGCCAGGCGCCGGTCGCGAGGACGACGACGTCACCGCGGTGGATGTACCCGTGGTCGTCGCGGACGGCGCCGGGGCCGGCCAGGGCGCGGACCTCGCGGCCGGGGAGGAAGGTGTAGCGGCCGCTCGCCCGCAGCGCCTCGCGGAGGTGGAGCTGCGCGGTGCGCGGCTCCACGGCCGCGTCCCGCTCGCACCACAGGGCGGCTTCGAAGTCGCCGCGCAGGGCCGGGTTGATCTTGCGCGCCTGCTCGGCGGTGACCAGCTCGTAGCCGCGGGCGGCGGCGTCGGGGCGGGCCACGGCCGCCTCGGCGACCGCGTACTCGCGGGCGTTGCGGACGGGGGTCAGGGAGCCGATGGCGCGGAAGCCCAGACCGGGCACCTCCGCGCCGATGCGCTCCCAGAGCGCGCGGGCCCGCAGGGCCGTGTCGAGCTCCTCTCCCCCGGCCCGCCCGCTGACCCAGATCTGGCCGAAATTGCGCAGTGACGCGCCGCGGGCCTCCGCTTCGCGCTCGAGCTGGACGACCTCGTGGCCGCGTTGGACTGCTTGCCAGGCGTGCATGGTGCCGACCACGCCGCCTCCGACGACTATGACTCTCACGCGGTCCACCGTGGTGCGGGCCCGTGGCCCGAGGGGATCGGCTTGGCGACGCGCCGGTGAACAGCCCCCGACGTTTGGACTAGACCCGTTATCTTTCTGTGACATCAATGGGCCCCTTTGCGTGTGGTTCGGGTGGTTGGCGGGCTCTTCCGCGGGCTCTTCCGCGGGCTTTTTGGGCCGGTCAGGGCCGGTCAGGGACCTACTCGGGCCGCAGGTGGGTCGTGAAGCTGAACCTGTCCCCACGGTAGAGGGAACGCACCCGCTCCAGCGGCCGGCCCTCCCCGTCCCGCGAGAAACGGTGGATGAGCAGCATCGGAAGGGCGGGCGGAGTACCGACGAGGAGGGCTTCGCGGGGTGTCGCGAGGACCGTCTCCAGCTTCTCGTCGGCGTCCCCGAAGACGATGCCGAGGCTGTCGCGGAGGTATCCGTAGAAGGAGGAGTCCGGCGGGAAATCGTCGCCGAGGCGGGGGGCGCGGGCGACCCGGATGTACGTGCTCTCCAGGCCGACGCGCTCGTCGTCGGCGAGCAGGACGCGCTCCAGGTGCCAGACGGGCTCACCGGGCGCGGCGCCGATGCCGGAACCGAGTTCGGGCGGGCAGGGGAACTGTTCCAGTCCGATCAGGGTGCGCCCGGGGCGTCGGCCCTGGCGGCGGACGCCCTCGGTGTAGCTGGCGAGGGAGAGCGGCTGCTCCAGCTTCGGTCCGGCGACGACGGTGCCGCGCCCGGAGCGGCGGAGCCGGCCTTCGAGCAGCAGCTCCCGCAGGGCCTGGCGGACCGTCTCGCGGGAAACCTCGTAGCGCTCGGCGAGATCCCGCTCGGTGGGGAGGGTGCCGCCCTCACCCAGCTCGTCGAGGAGGGCCGCGATGCGGGCCTTGACGGCGTAGTACTTGGGGATGCGGCCGTGCTCGGGGATCCCGGAGCGGACGGGCGATCCGGGGCGGTGGCGCGGGGTCTGGTCTTCCACGGAGGGACTCTATGCGGGCCGGGTGAACGGCTCCCGTACGGGACTGGCGCGATCATCCGGGGGCGGGGGCCGGGCGGCGGGGGCCGGGGCCGGGCGACGGTGGCGGGGCCGGACGGTGCGGGCCGGGCGGTGCGGGCCGGGCGGTGGTGAGGGGCGGTCAGCGGGCGGAGGTCGCGCGCAGCCGCCGGGCACCCAGCAGGAGCCCTCCGCCCGCGGCTACGGCGGCGACGGCCCCGATGCCGTACGCCCGGTCGCGCGGGCCGGTGTGCGCGAGCGCGCCCGCCTCCGTGGATTCGTCGCCCTGGGGGCCCTCCACGGAGAAGCGGTAGCCGCCGGCCTCGCCGACCCAGTCGCCGTCGTCGCCCTTGCGCTGCACGAGGGCCGCGTCGGCGAGAACCTCGCCGGTCGGGGCGTCGGGGGCGAAGGCCAGGCCGACCTTGACGGTGAGGGAGCCGCCGGCGGCGACGGTGAAGCCGGGGAAGGCGTCGCCCCCGTCGAAGACGGCGACGATCTCGTCGCGGTCGGTCCCCTCCAGGCTGACGGGGAAGGTGCCGCCCGGGGCGTCGAACTCCATCCGGAGATGGGCGGGGCGCAGGGTGCGGGCCTTGCCGGTGAAGACGATGACGGGGTGGATGGCCGTGCACACGGAGCCCGTGGTGTTGGTCAGGTCCAGATACCAGCTCTGCGGTCCGCTGCCCGTGCGGTACACGGCCGGACCGCCGCGGATCCGGGCGCCGATGGGAAAGGCGGCACCCTTCCCGTCTCCGCAGGTGGCATGTGCCCGGGACGGCAGCGCGGGGGCCGGCCGCGCCCCGCCGCCGGTGCCCACGTCCGCACCCGCGGAGGTCGCGGGGCCGGCGACCAGGGCGGCCGAGAGGATGGCGGTGAGGGCGGCGGTGAGGGCAAGGGCTTTGCGTAGTCGCATGGAATGCCTTCGCTGCTCGCCGGACGGAACGATGATCTGACCAGGCGACAATCACCCCGGTCGCGCTCGCACCCTGTCACGCACGCGCGACGCGCTCCCGGGCGCCGCGCCTGAGTCGTACCGGTTTACGCCCGATCGGCGCACGAGGTCAAACCGGTGCCGTTGCGGGCGCGGTGCGGGCGCGGGTGGCGGGCCGGGCCGTGGGGGCCGGCGGGGCTGAGAGGGGGCCCGGCCGGGCTGAGACGAGGGGCCCCGCCGGGCTGGGTGGGGGCAGGTGCGGCGGGCGGGAGCAGTCTAGCCGGGACCGGGCTCCTGCCCGGGCGGGAGCGGAGGGGGAGCGAAGGGGGAGGGGTCGGGGTGATCCGGGCCGTGTGCCGGGGGGCCCGGGCGGGAGGGCCCGTCAGGTGTGGTCGAAGAAGGGGGACAGGGCCAGTTCCGCCGCGCCCTCCGCCACTCCTCTGGGCGCCAGGGAGACCGTCGGCGGGTCCGGGGTCAGGGCGCGGGCCGTGAGGACGGCGCGGACACCGGACACGAAGGTCTCCGGGGCCGCCGCCACCACGCGGCCGCCGAGCAGCACGTCGTCCACGTCCAGCAGTGCGACCAGGTTGGCGGCGCCCTCGCCCAGGATCCGCGCCGCCTCGGGGAGGTCGCCGCGGGCCACGGCCGCCAGGCACAGCACCTCCGCGCACCCCCGCGCCCCGCACCGGCACGGCGGGCCGTCCAGCAGGAGGACCTGGTGGCCGAACTCCCCCGCAGCCGAGCGGGTGCCCCGGTAGACGCGGCCGCCCAGCCGCAGGCCCGCGCCCAGGCCGGTGCCGACGTGCAGGTAGACAGAGGTGCGGGGGGCCGCACCGAAGGCCCCGGCCCAGGGGAGGCCCGCCGGGGAGCCGCCGGGTCCGGTGACGGCGCCGGACGCCCCGGGGCCCGCGCCCGCACCGGCCCCGGCCCCCTCCCCCGCCGCACCGGCGTTGGTGTCCTTGTCCAGCAGCACGGGCAGGCCCAGCCGCCCCCGCAGCACCTCGCGCAGCGGGAACCCCTCCCACCCCGGGAATCCCGTCACCCGGCCCATCACCCCGGTCCGGTGGTTGAGCGGCCCCGGCGCGGCCACCCCGACGCCCAGCAGGGGCGGCCCGGCCGGGTCCGCGACCCGCGCGACCACCCGTACGACCGCGTCGACCGCCTCGGCGGGACCGGCCGCGAAGTCCAGCGGGCCGCCGGTCGCGGCGAGGACGGTGCCGGCCAGGTCGACGCGTACCGCCCGGAGCTCGTCGCGGTCCAGGTGCACGCCGACCGCATGGCGCGCCTGCGGGGCCAGCCGGAGCAGGGTGCGCGGCTTGCCGCCGGTGGACGCGGCGCGGCCGGCCTCCGCGAGCAGGCCCTCGGCCCCGAGCCGTGCCGTGATCTTGCTGACGGCCTGCGGGGTCAGCCCCGTACGGGCCGCCAGCTCGGCGCGGCCCAGGCCCGTGGGCCCGGCGCCGCGCAGCAGGTCCAGCAGCAGCGCTTCGTTGTGCCCGCGCAGGGCCGGCAGGTTCACCCCGCCGCGGCCCTCGCGGCCGGCGCCGACTTCGCCGCCGCCGTACCCGCTGCCGGGCCCGTCCCCACTACCCCTGTTCACCTGGCCATTGTCCACCTTCCTTGCACTTTGGCAACACTGTTGCCAAAGTGGACTCCATGAACGCCACCGCCCCCATCGATCCCCTCCGCGTCGGCCTCATCGGCTACGGCCTCGCCGGTTCCGTCTTCCACGCCCCTCTCGTGAGCGCCACCGACGGACTCGTCCTCGACACCGTCGTCAGCTCCGACCCCGAACGCCAGGCCCAGGCCCGCGCGGCCTACCCGGGCGTCCGGATCGTCGAGTCCGCCGACGAGCTGTGGGACCGCGGGGCAGCCCCCGCCCTCGACCTCGTCGTGATCGCCTCCCCCAACAAGACGCACGTGCCGCTCGCCACCGCCGCCCTCACCGCCGGTCTCCCCGTCGTCGTGGACAAGCCGCTGGCCGCCACCGCGGACGAGGCCCGCGCCCTCGCCGGGCTCGCCGAGCGGACCGGAACGTTCCTGTCCGTCTTCCAGAACCGCCGCTGGGACAACGACTTCCTCACCGTGCGCCGCCTCCTCGCGGACGGTGAGCTCGGCGAGATCCAGCGCTTCGAGTCCCGCTACGAGCGCTGGCGCCCGCAGCTCAAGGGCGGCTGGCGCGAGTCGGGGGCGCCGGAGGAGATCGGCGGTCTGCTCTACGACCTCGGCAGCCACGTCGTGGACCAGGCGCTGGTGCTGTTCGGCCCGGCGGTACGCGTCTACGCGGAGGCCGACACGCGGCGCCCGGGCGCCGCGACCGACGACGACACGTTCATCGCCCTCACGCACGCGAACGGGGTGCGGTCCCACCTGTACGTCAGCGCGACCACCGCACAGCTCGGTCCGCGGATGCGCGTCCTAGGCTCCCGCGCCGGCTACGTCAAGTACGGCCTCGACCCCCAGGAAGGCGCCCTGCGCGAGGGGCTGCGCCCGGGGACGGACGCGGCGTGGGGCGAGGAGCCGGAACATCTCTGGGGGCGGCTGGGCTGCGGCGAGTCCCCGCTGACCGGCGGCGGGACCCCGGTCCCGACGGTCCCGGGCGACTACCCGGCGTACTACGCGGCGGTCGCCGCCGCGCTGCGCACGGGCGGACCGGCCCCGGTGACGGCGTACGAGGCCGCGCACTGCCTCGACGTACTGGAGGCCGCGCGCACCTCGTCCCGCGAGGGCGTGGCCGTGGAGATCCCGGCCGGCGAGGTCACCTCCCGGTAGCGGAGGCGCAGACGGCCAGGCACCGCGGACGAGCGCCTGGGCGTACTCGGTGGTCTGGAGCAGCCCCGGGATCACGAGCGGCTCGTACGTGCGCA
>NZ_JBEOXU010000163.1:0-12581 GCF_040296725.1 Streptomyces sp. NPDC002044 | reverse complement strand
GGCGGCGTCCCCCCCGCCCGCTCCGCCGCGATGGCGGCGGCGGCCGCCGCGCCGCTCGCCGGGCGGGGGGCCCGGGTCGGCGTGCTGATGGGCACCGCGTACCTGTTCACCGCGGAGGCCGTGGCGGCCGGGGCGGTGCTGCCGCGCTTCCAGCGGGCGGCCGTGGAATGCACGGAGACGGTGCTGCTGCGCACGGCCCCCGGCCACGCCACCCGCTGCGCGGCCACCCCGTACGCCGACACCTTCGAGGCGACCCGGGCCCGCCTCGCGGAGAGCGGCGCGGAGCCGAGGGAGGTGTGGGAGGAGCTGGAACGGCTCAACCTGGGGCGGCTGCGGATCGCCAGCAAAGGGCTGCGCCGCCCCACGACCGGCACGGCGGCCCCGCCCGGAACCGCCGCCGGTGCCGGAACCGCCGCCGGTGCGGGCGCGGGCGAAGCCTCCCCCGGCACCGCCGGGAAGGACACCGCCGGGAAGGACACCGCCGGGGAGGACGGCGGCGGTCTGGAGGCCGTCGGGGAGGAACAGCAGTACGCGGACGGGCTGTTCATGCTCGGGCAGGCCGCCGCCCTGCGGTCCGGGACCACCACCGTCGCCGCGCTCCACGCGCAGGTCACCGACGGGGCGAGCGAGCTGCTGGAGCGGCGGGCCCGCGCGCTGGCCGCCCCCGGGCCCGCAGCGGCGGCCGCCGACCCGCTGGACATCGCCATCGTCGGCATGGCCTGCGCCTACCCGGGAGCGCCTGACCTGGCCGCGTACTGGGCCCGGATCCTGGCGGGGGCGGACGCGGTCACCGAGGTGCCTGCCGAGCGCTGGGACCCCGCGCTCTACTACGACCCCGACCCGGCGCGGGCCGGTGAGCGGACCCCGTCGCGCTGGGGCGGTTTCCTCGGCCCCGTCCCCTTCGACGCCCTCGCGCACGGCATCCCGCCGGCTTCGCTGGCCGGGATCGAACCGGTCCAGCTGCTGGCCCTGGAGATCTCGGCGCGGGCGCTCGCGGACGCCGGGTACGACAAGGGCCGGGACTTCGACCGGTCCCGGACCTCGGTGGTCTTCGGCGCCGAGGCGGGCACCGAACTGGCCGGCGCCTACGGGCTGCGCGCCCTGCACCCCTCCTACCTGGGCGAGCTCCCGCCCGAGCTGGACGCGCACCTGCCCCGGCTCACCGAGGACTCCTTCCCCGGGGTCCTCGCCAATGTCATCGCCGGCCGGGTCGCCAACCGCCTCGATCTCGGCGGGGCGAACTGCACGGTCGACGCCGCCTGCGCCTCCTCGCTGGCCGCGCTCGACCTGGCCTGCCGGCAACTCCGCGACGGGGACAGCGACATGGTGCTGTGCGGCGGCGCCGACGTGCACAACGGCATCAACGACTACCTGCTGTTCTCCTCCGTCCGGGCCCTGTCCCCCGGCGGGCGGTGCCGGCCGTTCGACGCGGCCGCCGACGGGATCGCCCTCGGAGAGGGAGTGGGGGCGCTCGTCCTCAAGCGGCTCGCGGACGCCGAGCGCGACGGGGACCGGGTGTACGCCGTCGTCAAGGCCGTCGGCGCCGCCAGCGACGGCCGGTCGCTGGGCCTGACCGCGCCTCGGCCCGAGGGACAGCGGCGGGCGCTGGAACGGGCGTACGCGCGCGCCGGGATCACCCCGGGCGAAGTGGGCCTGGTGGAAGCCCACGGCACCGGGACGGTGGTCGGCGACCGTACCGAACTCACCGTGCTGACCGAGCTGTTCACCGCCTCGGGTGCGGCCCCGGGGGCCTGCGCGCTGGGTTCGGTCAAGTCCCAGCTGGGGCACACCAAGTGCGCGGCCGGGCTGGCAGGGCTGATCAAGGCGGCCCGTGCGGTCCACGCGGGCGTCCGGCCGCCGACCCTGCACCTGGAGACGCCGAACCCGGCGTGGCGGGCGCAGAGCAGTCCCTTCTTCTTCGACACCGAGGCCCGGCCCTGGTCGGTGCCCCCGGGGCGGCGGATCGCGGGCGTGAGCGCCTTCGGCTTCGGCGGCACCAACTACCACGCCGTGCTGGCCGGTTACCAGGGCGCGGAGGAGCCCGCGCACGGGGTGGAGGAGTGGCCGGCCGAACTGTTCTGCTTCCGCGGTCCGGACCGGCGGGCCGCGGGCCGCGCCATGGCCCGGCTCGCGGCCCGGCTGGAGGAGAACGACGCCGCCGGGCGGCCCTGGACGCTGCGGGACCTCGCCGCGGAGAGCGCCGCCGGACCGGGTGCGATCCGGGTCGCCGTCGTGGCCGCCGGCCTGGACGAACTGGCGGTCCGGCTGGAGCGGGCACGGGCGTTCACCGCCGGCGCGGGGGTCCACGTACGGGAGGAGTCGGCGGATCCCGGGCGGGTGGCCTTCCTCTTCCCCGGGCAGGGCAGCCAGCGCACGGGCATGCTGGGCGAGTTGTTCATGGCGTTCCCCACGCTGCGGAGACTGCTGGACGAGGCTCCGGACGCCGTGGTGTCCGCGGTGTTCCCGCCGTCGGCCTTCACCCCGGCGGACCGGGCGGCGCAGCGGGCCGCGATCACCGACACCCGGGTGGCGCAGCCGGCCCTGGGGCTGGCCGGATCGGCGGCGCACGGGCTGCTCGGGGCGCTCGGTGTCCGGCCCGACTGCGTGGCCGGGCACTCGTACGGGGAACTGACGGCGCTCTGGGCGGCGGGCGCGTACGACACCGGCACCCTGCTGCGGCTGAGCACGTGCCGCGCCGAGGCGATCGTGGCGGCCGCCGGGGCGGACCCGGGAACGATGGCGGCGGTGGCGGCCGCCCCGGCGCACGTGCGGGAGATCGCCGCCCGCGCCGGGTGCGTGGTGGCGAACCACAACGCGCCGCGGCAGTGCGTGGTCTCGGGCCCGACGGCGGCGGTCACCGGGGCGGTGGCCGCGCTGCGCGCCGCCGGCCTGACGGCGGACCAGATCCCGGTGGCCTGCGCCTTCCACAGCCCGGTGGTGGCGGGAGCGAGCGCGGCGCTCGCCGCGGAACTGGCCGCGACGGAGCTGCGACCGGCCGCCCTTCCCGTCTGGTCGAACACGACGGCCGGACCCTACCCGGAGGCGGCCGAGGCCGTACGGAACCTGCTGGCGCGGCAGTTGGCGGAGCCGGTGCGGTTCGCCGAGCAGGTGGAGGCGATGTACGCGGCCGGGGTCCGGACCTTCGTGGAGGCGGGCCCGGGGCGGGTCCTGAGCGGCCTGGTCGGCCGTATCCTGCGCGGGCGGCCGCACACGGCGGTCCCGTTGGACGTGCCCGGCGAACACGGCCTGGTGCGGCTGGTGTCGGCGCTGGCGGAGCTGGCGGCGGCGGGCGTGCCGGTCGCGCCGGAGGCCCTGTTCCGCGGCCGCACCGGCAGGCTCCCGGAGCGGGCCCCGCGCCGCCCGGGGTGGCTGGTCGACGGCCACCTCGTCCGCACCGCCGACGGCGCCCCGGTCGCCGGCGGGCTCCAGCCGGCCCGCCGCGTGCTCCCGGCGAACGGGCTGCCGGCTTCGGCTTCGGCTTCTGCTTCGGCTCAGCCGGCCGGTGGGGCCGCGGCACCACGCGTGAGCGGCGCGGCTCCGGCCGACGGCCACCGGGAAGCGGCGGTCATGGAGTACCTCCGCGGCTCGCGCGCCCTGGTCGAGGCGCAGCGGGACGTCCTGCTCGGCTACCTCGGCGCGGCTCCCGGCGGCCGGGTTGCAGCGCCCCCGGCGGACGCGGCGGACGCGGCGGACGCGGCCCGCGGCCTCGGAGTACCGGTTCCCGCGGCGGCGCACGAGGCCCCGGCGCACGAGGCACGGCCCACGCCGGCCGGTGCTCCGGCCGCCCCCGGACCGCGCTCCGCCGAGGAGGTGATGGACGTGGTGCTGGAGATCGTCCACGTCCGGACCGGCTACCCCAGGGAGATGCTCGACCCCGAACTCGACCTGGAGGCGGACCTGTCCGTGGACTCCATCAAACGCGTCGAGATCATCGGCGCCCTGGCCGACCGGATCGGACTCCCCCAGGACCCCGGCGGCTCCGCCGAGTCGGCGGTCGAGGAGCTGTCCCGGATCAAGACCCTGCGCGGGATCGTCGCGTGGGTCACCTCGCGCTCGGCCGCCCCCGCCCCGCCCCCGGTTCCGGAGGTCCACCCGGAACCCGCGCCACCCGCCCGGCCGGAACAGGCCCCCGCGGTGGTGGTGCCGGTCGCGCCGGCCGTGGTTCCCGTCGCCCGGCTGCGGGTGGAGGTGCTGCCCGCGCCGGCCCCCGCCGGGGACCCGGGGGCCCTGCGGGGCCTGCGCGTCGGGATCGTCGGCGACGGCCAGGGCGTCGCCCTCGCGCTCGGCGGCGCCCTGCGGTCGCACGGCGCCGAGGTTCATCTCCTCGGGGAGGCGGCGGCCGGGTACGACGGGATCGTGGACCTGTCCGCGCTGCGGGCCGGGGCCGAGCCCGTACTCCCGGACGTCTTCCCGGGGTTGCAGCGCGCCCTGACCGGCGGCGTGCCCCGGCTGCTCCTCGTCACCGCGCACGGCACGCCGGGCGCGGGCCTGCACGGCTTCGCCCGCAGCTGCGCCCTGGAGTTCCCGGGGCGGCTGGTCCGCGCGGTGGAGGTCCACCCCAAGGAGGCCCCGGAGCGGATCGCGGCGCAGCTCCTGGCCGAGCTGGGCTGTGCCTGCGACGCCGGCCGCGACTGCTCCGACGGCCCCGGCGGCCTCAGCGGCTTCGACGGCCCCAGCGGCCCCGGCGGCCCCAGCGGCTTCGACGGCCCCTCGGTGAACCGCACGACCCCCACGACGACCGGCGCGACGACTGCCGGGGCGGACCGTCCCGCGGGCCCCGCCGCGGACGGCCCGGCCTCCGTCGGGTACACCGCCGAAGGGGTGCGGGTCACCCGGACCCCGGTCCCCGCACCGCTGCCCCGGACCGGGCCGGGGGCAGCGCCGCTCGCCCCGGGGTCCGTGGTGCTGCTCACCGGCGGGGCCCGCGGGATCACCGCGCGGACGGCGCTCGCCCTGGCCCGCTCCGCCCCCGGATGCCACGTCGAACTGATCGGCCGTACGCCCGAACCACCGGTGGAGGACGACGGGTTCGGCCAGGCCCTCGACCGGGTGGCGCTGCGGGCCGCGCTGATCGCCACCGGTCTGCGGACGCCCGCCGAGATCGAGGCGGCGGCCTCGCGCGTCCTGGCCGCGCGCGAGGTGCGGGCCACCCTCGCGGCCCTCGGCGCGGTGGCGGCCTCCGTCCGCTACCACTGCGCGGACGTCACGGACGAGCGGGCGGTACGGGACGTCGTGGCCGGAGTGCGGGCCCGGCACGGCCGGCTCGACGGCATCGTCCACGGCGCCGGGACCCTGCGCGACGGACTGCTGTGCGACAAGGCGCCCGAGGCGTTCGCCGAGGTGTTCCGCACGAAGGTGACCGGTGCGCGTCACCTAGCCGCCGCGGCCGCCGAGCACGGCCCGGTGCCCGCGCCCCGCTTCCTGGTCCTGTTCGGGAGCGTCGCGGGCGTGTACGGCAACCGGGGCCAGAGCGACTACGCCGCGGCGAACGACGCCCTCGACGCTCTCGCGCGCACCTGGGCGGAGTCCTTCCCGGGGCGCGTGCTGTCCGTGGACTGGGGCCCCTGGGCCGCGGAGGCGGGCGGAATGGTCACCCCCGAGCTGGAGCGCGCGTACGCGCGGCGCGGGATCCCGCTGATCGCGCCGGAGGCGGGCACCGAGGCGTTCCTCGCGGAACTCGCCTGCGGGGACGACGTACAGGTGGTCCTGATGGCCGGGGAGGGCGGGGGCCGTGGCTGACGGCCGGGGCCGGCGCGGTCCGCGCCCGACGGACGCGGCGATCGTCGGGATGGGCGCGGTGTTCCCCGGCGCGGGGGACCTGGCCGCCTACCGCCGCAACCTCCTGGCCGGTACGGACTGCATCGGCGACGTCCCGCCCGGGCGCTGGGACCCGGAGGTGTACTACGACCCGGGCGGCGCGGCCGGACCGGTGGTCGGCGACCGGTTCTACTGCCGGCGCGGCGGGTTCGTGGACGGGCTCGCCGCCTTCGACCCGACCCGGTTCGGGATCATGCCCGCCGCGGTGGAGGGCGCCGAGCCCGACCAGATGCTGGCCCTGCACGCCACGGCCGAGGCCGTCGCGGACGCGGGCGGGGACGCGCGGCTGCCGGCCGACCGCGCGCGGATCGGGGTGGTGCTGGGGCGTGGCGGCTTCATGGGCGTGGCCACCGCCCGGCTCGACCAACGCGTGCGCACCGCACACCAGTTGGCGCAGACCCTGCGGGACCTCGTGCCCGAACTGGGCGAGCGGCGGATCGCCGCGGTGCGGTCGGCGTTCCAGGAGGCGCTGGGCCCGGAGCGGCCGGACGCGTCGATCGGTCTCGTGCCGAGCTTCACGGCCGCCCGGACGGCGAACCGGCTGGACTTCCGGGGCCCCGCCTACACCCTGGACGCGGCCTGCGCTTCCTCGCTGCTGGCGGTGGACCAGGCGGTGGGCCTGCTGGCCGGCGACCGGTGTGACGCCGTGGTGGCGGGGGCGGTGCACCACTGCCACATCGCCACGCTGTGGAGCGTGTTCACGCAGTTGCGGGCGCTGAGCGCCACCGAGCGGATCCGGCCCTTCGACCGGCGGGCCGACGGGACCCTGCTGTCCGAGGGCACCGGGGTGGTGCTGATGAAACGGCTGGCGGACGCGGAACGGGACGGCGACCGGATCTACGCGGTGGTCCGGGGCACCGGGGTGGCCGGTGACGGCCGGGCGGCCAGCCTGATGAGCCCCCTCGTCGCGGGCCAGGTACGGGCGCTGGAGCGGGCCTGGCAGGACGCCGGCCTCGATCCCCGGGCGGCCGGATCGCTGGGGCTGCTGGAGGCGCACGGCACGGGTACGCCGGTGGGTGACACGGCCGAACTGGACACACTGGCCCAGGTGTTCGGTCCGCCGTCGGCGGGCGGCCGGTCCATCGGCTTCGGCTCGGTGAAGTCGATGCTCGGGCACACCATGCAGGCGTCCGGCATGGCCGGTCTGATCAAGGCCGCGCTCGCGGTGCACGAGGGGGTGCTGCCGCCCACCCTGCACCTGGAGGAGCCGCACCCCGGCCTCGCCCGGACCCGGATGCGGCCGGTGACGGCGGCGGAGCCGTGGGAGCGCGGCCCCGAACCCCGCCGGGCCGGGGTCAACGCCTTCGGCTTCGGCGGGATCAACGCCCACGTGGTGCTGGAGGAGGCTCCCGGCGCCGCCTCCCGACCCGCTGCTCCGGTACGGCGCTTCCTGCCGCTGGGCACCCCGGCCGCGCCGGTGGGGCCGGCGGCGCGGGCGGACGTCCTGCTGATGGCGGCGGACGGCCCGGCCGGGCTGGCGGCCCGGCTGGCCGCCGGGTCCCCGGTGTCCGGCGGGGACGGGCCGTGCCGGCTCGCCGTGGCCGGGCCGACGCCGCAGCGGCTCGCGCTGGCCGCGAAGGTCGTGGCGCGTGGCCGGCCCTGGCGGGGGCGCGGGGAGGTGTGGTTCGCGCCCGAGCCGCTGGGCGGCCGGGTGGCGTTCCTCTTTCCCGGCCTGGAACCGGAGTTCACCCCCGTCCTGGACGACGTGGCGGACCGGCTCGGCCTGGACCGGCCCCGGCTGACCCGGGACGGGGCGCTGGAGCGGCGGGCGCTGGACGCGATCACCACGGGCCGCTTCTTCGCCCGGGCGCTGCCCGCGGTGGGGATCGGGGCCGACGTGCTCGCGGGCCACAGCCTGGGCGAGTGGGCGGCGATGGTCGCGGCCGGAATGTACCCGCGGGACGCGGCCGACACGTTCCTGGACTCGCTGCGGCCCGGCTCGGTGAAGGTGCCGGACCTGGTGTACGCGGCGCTGGGGTGTGGCGCCCGGCGGGCGGAGGCGGCGCTGCACGGCCTGGACCGGGTGGTGGTCAGCCACGACAACTGCCCGCACCAGTCGGTCGTGTGCGGAGAGCCCGGCCAAGTGGCGGACGTGGTGCGGCGGTTGCGGGCGGAGGGGGTGCACGGTCAGGAACTCCCGTTCCGGTCGGGCTTCCACACCCCCATGTGGGAGCCGTACCTCGGCCAGGTCCGCGCCGCCTTCGGCCGGCTGCCGCTGCGGCCCGGCGCCCTTCCCGTCTGGTCGGCGACGACCGGGGCGCCGTTCCCGGCCGCCCCGGACGAGGTGCGGGAGCTGGTGGTGCGTCACCTGCTGGAGCCGGTGCGGTTCCGCGAGCTGGTGCTGCGGCTGTACGAGGACGCCGGAGTGCGCACCTTCGTCACCCTGGGCCCGGGCGGCCTGCCGGGGTTCGTCGAGGACACCCTGCGCGAGCGGCCCCACCTGTCGGTCTCCACCGCCTCCCCCCGGCTGCCGGGGCTGACGGCCCTGCGGCGCACCTGCGCGGCCTTGTGGGCCGAGGGGTTCGAGCCGCGCTGGGAGCTGCTGTCGGCGGTGTCGGCGGGCCCGCCGGCGCCGGCGCCGGAAGACGCCGCTCCGGCCGGTCCCGATGCGGCCGGTCCCGATGCGGCCGGTCCTGTTTCAGCCGGTCCTGTTTCAGCCGGCACGGCCCCGGCCGGACGGGGGGTGCCGCTCGACCTCGGTTCGCCGCTCGTCCGCCTCGGTGCGGAGGCCCGTACCGCCCTGGGCGGCCTGCGAACGGCCCCGCCGGGCCCCGCCGCCCCGCCGGGACCGGCCGCGTTCCGGCCCGTGCTGCTGTCCGCGCTCGACGCGGTCCTCGACGACGCCCGCTCGGCCGCCCTGAGCGTCACCGCGGCCTGGTCGGCCGCGCCCCTGCCGCGGCCGGCTCCGGCGGAGGCGCCCGTACCCCCGCCCGTACCCCCGCCCGCACGGATGCCCGTACCGGCCGGGGCGCCGCGCGTGGAGCGGCTGCGCCTCTCGCTCGCCGCGCTGCCCTACGTACGGGACCACTGCGTGTACCTCCAGCCCGACGGCTGGGCGGAGGACTCCGACCGGTTCCCCGTCGTCCCGATGACCACCATGCTGGAACTCGCGGCCGAGGCCGCCCTGCGGTACGCGCCGCCCGGCCTGCGCGTCGTCGGCCACGAACAGGTGCGGGCCCTGCGGTGGCTCCCGGTCGAACCGGCGGTCGACGTCGACGTCACCGTCCGCGACGACGGTCCGGGCCGGGTGCGGGTCTCGCTCGGCGGATACGCGGACACCGTCGTCCTGCTCGCCGCCCGGTACGGGGAGCTCCCCGCACCCGATCCGGCGCCGCTGTCCGCTCCGGGGCCGGCTCCGGTCAGCGCCGAGTCGCTCTACCGGGACCGGTGGATGTTCCACGGGCCGCGGTTCGCCGGGGTCCACGAGGTGCGGACCGTCGGCTCGGACGGCATCGAGGGCGTGCTGCGGGCGCTCCCCGATCCGGGGGCGCTGCTCGATGCCGCCGGGCAGCTGTTCGGCCACTGGATGCAGCTGCGGCTCCCGGTGGACCGGCTGGTGTTCCCCGCCACCGTGGACCGCGTCCGGTACGCCGGTCCCCCGCCGGCGCCGGGCGAGCTGGTCGGCGCCACCGCCCGCGTCCGCGAGGTCCGCGAGCTCACCGTCCGCGGCGATCTGGAGCTGCGGCGCGCGGACGGCGGGGTGTGGGCCCGGATCGACGGCTGGACGTACCGCCGGTTCGGGGCCGACGAACGGGTCTGGCCGATGAAGTTCACCCCCGAGGTGTGCGGCATCGGCGAGGCGCAGCCCGCCGGCTGGTGCCTGGCCCGGCGCCGCTGGACCGACCCGGCCTCGCAGGAGCTGGTGATGCGGCGCTACCTCGGGGCTGCCGAACGCCTCGTCTACGAGCGGCTGTCGCCGCGGGCGCGGAACCCCTGGCTGCTGGGCCGGATCGCCGCCAAGGACGCGCTGCGCGGACTCCTGTGGCAGGCCGGCGCGGGGCCGGTGTTCCCGGCGGAGGTGCCGGTCGGCAACGATCCGGCGGGCCGGCCGCTGGCCGCGGGTCCGCTGGTGGGGGGCTTGCGGCTGTCGATCGCGCACAAGGACCGCGTCGCGGTGGCCCTCGCCCACCCCTCCCTGCCCGTCGGGATCGATGTGGAGCCGGTGACCGGGGACCCCGGCGCGCAGGTCCGCGTCGCGCTCGGGCCGGATGAAGTCCGGCTCGCCGAGGACCTGGCCGCCCGCGACGGCACCGGCCTGCCGGCCGCGCTGACCGCCCTGTGGTGCGCCAAGGAGGCGGCGGCCAAGGCCGCGGGTACGGGGCTCGGCGGCCGGCCGCGCGACTGGCGGGTGGCCGGGGACCCGGATTCCGGCGGACTGCGCGTGCTGTCCCCCGACGGACACCCCCGCCCGGTCCGCACCACCCTCGTCGCGGGCCCGCCCGCCGACCACGTCGTCGCCTGGACCGCCCACCCCGCGGCGGTGTCCCCCGTCCCCTTCCACCTCACGGAGACCAGTCATGGCAGCTGACATCCTCGCCGAGATCACCGGCATGCTCGTGGAGATCGTCGGTGACGAGTACCTCCTCGCGGACGAGGTCACGATGAAGACGACGTTCAACGAGGACCTGGCCCTGGAGAGCATCGAGTTCGTGGCCCTCGCGGAGCTGCTCCACCAGCGCTACGGCTCCCGCGTCGACCTGATGGGCTTCCTCGCCGAGAAGGACATGGACGCCATCCTCGCCATGTCCGTCGGTGAACTCGTCACCCACATAGGCCGGATCACCCATGCCTCCCTCGTCCGGACCGCGACGGGCGCCCCCGGCGCGTCCGCCACGGACGGCTGAGCCGGCGTGGCCTTCGTCCCGGCGGGCCCGGTCCGCTTCCACGTCCAGCAGCCGCCCGCCACCGGCCCCGACCACCCGAACCGCCCCGTGGTCGTGTTCCTGCACGGGCTGGTCGTCGACAACCTGTCCTCCTTCTACTGCCCGCTGGCCGTCCCCGTCGCCCGGGCCGGACACCGGACCGTCCTGTACGACCTGCGCGGCCACGGCCGCAGCGAACGCCCGCCGACCGGCTACGACACCGGAACCGCCGTGCGCGACCTCTTCGCGCTGCTCGGCGCCCTGGACCTCGGACGGCGCCCCGTGCACCTGGTCGGCAACAGCTACGGCGCCACGCTCGCCCTGCACGCCGCCCTCGCCCGGCCCGACCGGGTCGCGGGGCTCACCCTCCTCGAACCCCTCCTCGACGGGGCCTGGACGGAGAACATGGTGGACACCCTGTCGGCGGCCGCGCTCAGCCTGGAGGACAGCCCGGTCCCCGCCGAACTGCTCACCCTGCGCCTGCGCAAGGCCGCCCACCTCACGGCCATCGCCGACGACCTGCTCAACCGCACCTCCCTCATCGACGACGTGGCGGCCGGCCGCACCTTCACCCCGGCGGACTACGCCCGGCTGGCCTGCCCGCTGCTGATCGTGTGCGGGGAGCACTCCGAACTGGTCCCGGGTGCGCGGGAGCTGGCCCGCCACGCCCCTCGGGCGGCCCGGCTGGAGATCCTCCCGGGGCTGGGCCACGACGTGCTGAAGGAGAGCAGCGGCGTGCTGCGGGCGGCCGTCCTCGCCCACCTCGGCGCGACGGCGGCGGCGGCCGTGCGGGCGGCGGCGCGGCCGCGGGCGGGAGCGTCGGTCCGATGAGGGTGCTCTTCACGGTGCCGCCGCTGGCGGGGCACGTCAATCCGACCGTGGCGGTCGGTGCCGAACTGGCCGCCCGGGGGCACGAGATCGCCTGGACCGGGCCGGCCGGCGCGCTGGCCCGGCTGCTGCCCGCGCAGGCCCGCGTCCTGCCGGCCGGGGAGGAGTCGGGCGGCGGGTACGCGCTGCTGCACGCCCGCTGGCGCGATCTGCGCGGGATCGGCGCGCTGCGCTTCCTCTGGGAGGAGGCGCTCGTCCCGCTGGCCCGGGCGATGGTGCCGGGAGTGACGGCGGCGGTCCGCTCCTTCCGGCCGGACCTGGTGGTCGCCGATCAGCAGGCCCTCGCCGGGCCGCTGGCCGCGCGGCGGCTCGGGGTGCCGTGGGTGACGTCCGCCAGCACCTCCGCCGAACTCACCCGTCCCTTCGCCGACTTCCCGAAGGTCGGGGAGTGGGTGGCGGGCCAGGTGTCCGGGCTGCTGGAGGAGTGCGGGGCCGGCTCCCGGGGTGCGGTCGCGGACTGGGACCCGCTCTTCTCCGACCGTCTGGTCCTGGTGTTCTCCAGCCGCGAACTGGTGGGAGCGGACGAGGAGTTCCCGCCGCACTACGCCTTCGTCGGCCCCGCCTTCGGCGCCCGGCCGGCCGCGCCCGGATTCCCGTGGCGGCGGCTGGACCCGGGCCGGCGCCGGGTCCTCGTGTCGCTGGGCACCCTCAACCAGGAGACCGGCGGCCGGTTCTACGGCGCCGTGCTCGGCGCCGCCGAACGGCTGGCGGGGGAGGTACAGCTCGTGCTCGCGGCCCCGGCCGCGCTGGTGGGGGCCGTCGCTCCGGGCGGGTCGGTGCCCGCGAACGTCCTGCTCCGGGAGAGCGTGCCGCAGCTGGAGCTGCTGCCGCACCTGGACGCCGTGGTCTGCCACGGCGGGCACAACACCGTGTGCGAGTCCCTCGCGCACGGGCTGCCGCTGGTGGTCGCGCCGATCCGCGATCCCGGCTCCCAAGGCAGCCGTAGGGCCGTCCTGCTCGTTCCCTTTGTCGACGGCAAGCCAGTCAGGCTCATGGCGCAACAGCTTCAGACGG
>NZ_JBEOXU010000162.1:0-12591 GCF_040296725.1 Streptomyces sp. NPDC002044 | reverse complement strand
TTTATTTTTAAACTTTTATCCCTATTTTATTACCAAACAGTATTTTTTGCTTGTCGGGTTGGCGGGGGGCGCCACACTTTGTTGGGTCGGGCGGGGCCCTGGTCGGGCCCCGCCGTCCGCCGGGGTTCTCTCACGCGTGCCGGAAGGTCAGGCGGCCGCGCCGGCCTTCCACTTGTCCCAGCTCATGTTCCAGCCGTTGAGGCCGTTGTCGGGCTGGATGGTCTTGTCCGGGGAGTTGACCACGGTGACCACGTCGCCGATCAGCGAGTTGTCGAAGAACCAGGCGCCCGGCTGGTTCGGGTCGTTGGCGCCCTTGGCGTCGTTCAGGCCGACACAGCCGTGGCTGGTGTTGGCGCTGCCGAAGATCGAGTCCGATCCCCAGTAGTTGCCGTGGATGAAGGTGCCGGAGTTCGACAGCCGCATCGCGTGCGGGACGTCCTTGATGTCGTACTCGCCCTTGCCGTCGTCGTCCGTGAAGCCGACGGTGGCGCCGTTCATCCGGGTCTCCTTGAACTTCTCGGAGATCACCATCTGGCCGTTGTACGTCGGGTTCTCCGGGGAGCCGGCCGAGATCGGGATGGTCTTGAGGACCGCGCCGTCCCGGGTGACCGTCATCTTCTTCGTCTTCGCGTCGACCGTGGAGACCTGGCTGCGGCCGATCTTGAAGGTGACCGTCTTGCTCTGGACGCCCTGGACGCCGGGGGCACCCTGCACGCCCTCCAGCGCCAGCTTCAGCGTGACGGTGGAGTTCGCCTGCCAGTACTGCTCGGGGCGGAAGTCGAGGCGCTGCGATCCGAACCAGTGGCCGACGACCTCCTGGCCGCTGCTGGAGTTGACCTCGATGGCCGACTGGACGGCCTTCTGGTCCTTGATCGGCTTGTTGAAGGTGATCGAGACCGGCATGCCCACGCCGACGGTCTGGCCCTCGTCCGGGATGAACGAGCCGACGAAGCTGTTCTCCGGGGAGACGGTGGTGAAGGAGGCGTTCTCGTGCGCCTCGCGCCCGTCGGCGTCCTTCGCGGTCGCCGCCAGCGCGTACTTCGTCGAGCGCTTCAGGGCGCCGTCGGGCTTCCAGGTCTTCCCGTCGGCGGCGATCTTGCCCGCCACGGCCGCGCCCTCGGCGCTCTTCAGCTCGACCTTGGTCAGGGTGCCGTCGGTGACGGCCACGTTGGTCGCGTCGTTGAGGCCGACGTTGGTGGCGCCGTCCTTGGGAGTGATGGCTATTCGGGCCTTGGACGCGTCCTTGGCCGCGGCCGCGTCGACGTCCGCCTGGGACTTGCTGGTCTCGCTCGCGTTCGGCTTGTCACCGCCCCCGTCGCTACAGGCCGAGAGCACCAGTACGCCGCCGAGCACGGCGGATACGGCCACCAGGGACCGCCTCCGCCGCTTGCTGTCCGTCCTCAACACGTCACTCCATCGTCGCCGGGTACCCCGCGGCTGCCGTCGCGGGGCTGGCCGGGCAGGGGACAGAGCCCCCTGCCTCGTCCCTGACAACGCGTTAACGTCGGAGATCGGTTCCACCATCCGTTGGGATGTGGGCAACCCCACGGTCAGGCGTTGTCGGTTTCTTGGTCGAAGTCCCCATCTTCCTCGTCCAGGTCCCACTCCATGGACTCGGGGTCGTATTCGACGGGCTCGCTGCTCCAGGAAGCCTGCGCGAGTTCCACCCCCGGGATGTCCACGACCAGGTCAGTGGGGTCGACGAGGTACGCGAGGGCCTCCGACTCGTCCTCGCGGACGGCGGTCTCGGCGTGGCCGCGTTCCTCGTCCGGCATGAACTCGTCGGCCTTGATGTGCGCGAGGGCGGCTCCGGTGAGTGCATCCGGATCGGGCACCTCCAGTACCAAATCCACCCGAAGTCGTACGTACCGTGATGTCTCAGAAGGGTTCATACGACGGAGAGTAAGCCCGGGGAACCCCCGGCTTTCCCACGACCCGCCCCTTTCCGTAGCATCACCGCACACGGCCAATTCGCTGCTGCCACAAGGGGGATCGCACCGTGTCCGCACGCCGACCGCTGCTCACCGCTCTCGGAGCGACCACCCTCCTCGCCGCCCTGTGGTTCGTGCCCTCGGCGGGTGCCACCGCGCCGGGTACCGGCACGAGCCGTTCCGGTGCGCCCGACGCCGCGAACGGCACGGGTCCCGCCGCCACGGCGACGACCGGAACCATCACGCGCGGCACCGCCACGGGCGCCACCGTCCCGGACACAACCGTCCCGCACGCCGCCGGGAAGCCCGCGCCGCTGCTGCTCGCGGACACCGGCTCCGTGGACACCGCCCCCTACCTGCTGGGCGGTACGGCCTGCCTGGGTCTCGGGGCGGGGTTCGTGGCCTTCTCGGTACGCCGCTCCCGGACGGCGTGACCCGGGGCCCGCGGACGCCGCGCCCGCCGCGGAGACGGAATCGACGGCGGAAGGGGCCGCCCCCGACAGTGGGGGCGGCCCCTTCCGACGCAGCGCACCGGCCGGGTCAGGCCAGCGGTCCCGTCACCGGTTCCACGGCGGCGAGTAGCCCGCCCGTACGGACGAACGCGTCGGCGGCGGCCAGGTCAGGGGCGAGGAAACGATCCGGCCCGGGACCCTGCACGCCCGCCGCCCGGGCGGCGGCGATGACGGCGCGGCTGGCCGGGGCCGGGGTGAGCCCGTGGCGCAGCTCGATGGCGCGGGTGGCCGCGTACAGCTCGATCGCGATGATCCGGGTCAGGTTGTCGATGGCGGTACGGAGCTTGCGCGCCGCCGACCACCCCATGGAGACGTGGTCCTCCTGCATGGCGGAGGAGGGGATGGAGTCGGCGGAGGCCGGGACCGCGAGCCGCTTCATCTCGCTGACCAGGGCGGCCTGCGTGTACTGGGCGATCATCAGCCCGGAGTCCACGCCGGCGTCGTCCGCGAGGAACGGCGGCAGGCCGTGGCTGCGGTTCTTGTCGAGCAGCCGGTCGGTGCGGCGCTCGGCGATGGAGCCGAGGTCGGCGGCGGCGATGGCGAGGAAGTCGAGCACGTAGGCGACGGGGGCGCCGTGGAAGTTGCCGTTGGACTCCACGCGCCCGTCGGACAGGACGACGGGGTTGTCGACGGCGGCGGCCAGCTCCCGGGAGGCGACGAGGGCGGCGTGCGCCATGGTGTCGCGGCCCGCGCCGGCGACCTGCGGGGCGCAGCGCACCGAGTAGGCGTCCTGGACGCGCGGGGCGGTCTCCTCCTGGTAGTGCCGGACGAGCCCGGAGCCCTTCAGGACGGCGGCCATGTTCGCGGCGGAGGCGCCCTGGCCCGGGTGCGGGCGGATGGCGTGCAGCTCGGGGGCGAGGACCTTCTCGGTACCGAGCAGCGCCTCCAGCGTGAGCGCGGCGGTGATGTCGGCGCAGGTGTACAGCTTGCCGAGGTCGGCGAGGGCCATGACCAGCATGCCGAGCATGCCGTCGGTGCCGTTGAGGAGGGCCAGGCCCTCCTTCTCGCGGAGCTCGACGGGCTCGATGCCGGCCTCGGCGAGCAGCTCGCCGGCCGGGCGGACGGTCCCGTCCGGGCCCTCGGCGTCGCCCTCGCCCATGAGCGCGAGCGCGCAGTGGGAGAGCGGCGCGAGGTCGCCGGAGCAGCCGAGGGAGCCGTACTCGTGGACGACGGGGGTGATGCCCGCGTTCAGCACGTCGGCCATGGTCTGGGCGACGGAGGGGCGGACTCCGGTGTGCCCGGAGGCGACGGTCTTCAGCCGCAGGAACATCAGGGCGCGGACGACCTCCCGCTCGACGCGCGGGCCCATGCCGGCGGCGTGCGAGCGGACGATGTTGCGCTGGAGCTGGGCGCGCAGCTCGGGGCTGATGTGCCGGGAGGCGAGGGCGCCGAACCCGGTGGACACCCCGTAGACGGGCTCGGGCTTGGCGGCGAGGGCCTCGACGATCTCGCGGGCGCGGGCGAGCGCGTCGAGCGCCTCGCCGGACAGCTCGATCCGGGCGTTGCCGCGGGCGACGGCGATGACGTCCTCGGCGGTGACCCCGGACGTCCCCACCACGACAGTGTGCATATCCATATTCAGCACCCTACGGACTGAATCCCTTCATGTCACTAGCGGCGGAGACGAGGGCCCCTTGCGCGGTGCGGGAGGCGGGGCGGGCCGCGCCCGCAGCCCGCCCCGGGGTCTCACTCGCGGCCGCGGAAGCGGCGGCGGTCGCCCGGGCCCCGGGCCGGGGCGTCCGCGAGGCGGACCACGGCGGTGTCCCGGCCCGCGACCACCGGCTTCGGGGAACGCGCGGCCTTCGCCTTGTACTGGGCCGCGTCCGCCAGCCGGAACAGCCGCCGGGAGGACTTCACGAGCCCGATCGGATCCCCGGTGGAGGCCACCCCGCAGGCCACGCCGTCACCCAGCTCCAGTTCGGCCGCCCGGACGCACAGCTCCTCGGCCACCCGTACCACCTCGTCCGCGCTCGGCCCCGCGCTCACCAGGCAGAACTCGTCCCCGCCCAGCCGTGCCACCAGCGCGCCCGGCAGCATCGCCCCGCACAGGCTCAGCACCGACCCGAACCGCTCGAGCAGCCGGTCGCCCATCGCGTGGCCCAGGGTGTCGTTGACCTTCTTGAGCCCGTTGAGGTCGCAGACCGCCAGGCTCACCACCGCCCCGGTGCGCCGGTGCTCCTCCAGCGCCTCGTCGAGCCGCATGTCCACCGCCCGCCGGTTGGCGAGCCCGGTCAGCGGGTCGGTGAAGGCGAGGCGCCGGGCCTCCGCCAGCCGCTCGTTCTGCGCGAGCCCCGCCGCGACCACCGCCGCCAGGACGGTCGCGAACTCGGCGTCGTCCTCGTCGAAGTCCGGCAGGCCCTCGTCCCGGGCCACGTACAGCTCGCCCCAGGCCCGCCCGCTGAGCACGATCGGCGCGACCACGCACGTACCGCGCCCGCGGCGGCGCAGGGCCTCCCCGCGCCGTCCGGGGCGGTTGCCCACGGCACTCTCGACCCAGGCGTGCGGTCCGCCGCCGCCGGCCCAGCGCTCGTGCAGGAACTCGGTGATCTCCGGGAAGTCGTGCACCGGGTAGGACTCGTCCTCGGGGAACTCCTCCTCGCCCGCCCGCCGCTCCCCCTCGTTCACCAGCACCCGCAGCCGGCCCCGCTCCCGCTCCCACGCGGAGATGGCGGCGAACGACCCGTCCATCGCCACCCGCGCGCCCCGCGCGGCCGCTCGCACGCTGTCCTGCGGCGCGCACGCCGCGGCCATCGCCTGCGCGAGTCCCACCACGGCCCGCAGCCGTGCGTCAACGCCCATCACACCAGGTTAGGGGGTTTGTCTGATTTGGTGACAATTTGGCGCGATGTTCCACCAAACCGATGGCCGGGGAGACCGGCACACGAGCCGGGCCCGGCCACGCCGGTCCAGGCCATGCCGGGCCAGTCCACACCACGCCAGGCCGGGCCGGGCCGGGCCTGTCCAGGCCGGGGGCTACTGCCCCGGCCAGTTCGGCTTGCGCTTCTCGTTGAACGCCGCCACGCCCTCCGCCCGGTCCCCCGAGAAGGCCACCGTGCGCCAGGCCGCGTCCTCGATCTCCAGACCGGCCTGGAGGTCCATCCCGTGCCCCAGCCGCAGCGCCCGCTTGGCCGCGCGCAGCCCCACCGGGGAGTTCGCCGCCATCCGGCCCGCCAGTGCCAGCGCCTGCGCCGTGTCCGTACCGGCCGCGACCACGGAGTCCACCAGGCCCAGGGACAGCGCCTCGGCGGCCTCCACCCGGCGCGCCGTGAAGATCAGCTCGGCGGCCCGGGCCGCGCCCACCCGGCGCGGCAGCAGCTGCGTGCCCCCGCCGCCGGGGATGACGCCCACGGACACCTCGGGCAGGCCGACCACCGCGGTCTCGTCGGCGACGATCACGTCACAGGCCAGCGCCAGTTCGAAGCCGCCGCCCAAGGCGTAGCCGTGGACCGCCGCGATCGTGGGCATCGGCAGCTCCAGCACGCCCCCGTACGCCCCCCGCGTGGTCGGCCGCTGCCGTACCAGCTCGGCGTCCGAGAGGGAGTTGCGCTCCTTGAGGTCCGCCCCGACGCAGAAGGCCCGCTCGGCGGCCGAGGAGACCACGACCACCCGCACGGAAGGATCCGCGGCGAGGCCCGCGCAGGCCGCCCCGATGGCGCGGGCCATCTCGGTCGACACCGCATTCATGGCCTTGGGGCGGTTCAGGACCAGCTCCACGACCCCGTCGTCGCCGTGGCGGCTCACCGATACGAATTCCGACTCGACAGCCGACGGTTCCACTGGCACAGGCCCTCCCGGTTAACGAACGTTACCGGGGATCCTAGGGGGCCCGTCGACAGCGGACCAGGCCCGCACCCCACCGCCCGCCGCCCCGGCCAGCGCCCGCCCGCGCCGCCCAGGCCCGCGCCGCATCCGGCACCGCGTGCAGACCGCACCGCGCCCGGCACCGCCCGGCACCGCCCGCCCGGCCGGCGCCCGCACCGGCACCGGACCCCGCAGCACCGCCACCCCCGGCCGGGAGGCCCTACGCGGAGCCCGCCCGCTTGCGCCGCGTCAGCGACCACGGCTCCACGACCCCGAGCCCGCGCACGGGCCGCTGCCACATCGGCTGGAGCGCGAAGCGGTACACGCCGCCGCCCTCCTCCGACTCGGCTTCCTTCTCCGACACCGGTGCGGCCCCGGTCCGGCCGAGTTCCTCGGCCATCGCGCCGTCCACCAGCACCGCGTCCTTCGGCGCTATCGACGTCAGCCGGCTCGCCAGGTTCACCGTGGTCCCGAAGACGTCGCCCATCCGGGTCGTCACCGTGCCGAAGGCGATCCCGACCCGCAGCTCGGGCATCTGCGGGTCCGCCTCCATCGTCTCGATGAGCCGCAGCGCGATCTCCGCCGCCGTCGCCGCCTCGTCGGCGCAGTACAGCACCTCGTCGCCCAGCGTCTTGATCAGCCGGCCGCCGTGCGCGGCCACCAGGTCCGCCGCCGTCGTCTCGAAGGCCTCGACCAGCTCGCCGAGCTCCTCCTCCTCCAGCCGCCGCGTCAGCCGGGTGAAGCCCACCAGGTCCGCGAAGCCCACCGCGAGGCGCCGGTCGACCATCTCCTCGTCGTCCGCCACCTGCACCACCCGCCCGGTCGCGGCCGCCAGCTGGCGGCGCCACACGTAGACGAGGAACTCCTCCAGCTCCGGCAGCAGCAGCTCGACCAGCGGGTACGTGACCTCCGTACGGGTCATCCCCGGCTCCGGCGGCTCCGTCAGCCCCTCCAGGAACGAGTCGATCTGCCACTCCGCCAGCCGCGCCGTGGTCTGCCCGGTGGACCGCGCCACCTGTACCGCCATCGGCTCGGACAGCAGACCGGCCTCCACCAGGCCCGCGAGGCGTCGCAGCGCCAGTACGTCGGCCTCCGTCAGCGCCTTGGCCTGGCCGATGTCGGCGAAGCCCATGGCCCGCCAGAAGCGCGAGGCCAGCTCCATGGAGACACCGGCGCTGCGGGCGGCCTGGAAGGGGGTGTAGCGGCGCTCGGCGCCGAGGATGAGCTGCTCCAGCCGGATGGCGAGGGGATCCGCCGTCGGCTGCGCCGTGTAGTCGACCTCGTGATGGGAGGTGTGCTGATCCCGCCCGATGGGGGTGCCGGGACCGGTCCCGGGCCCGTTGGGGGAGGCGCTGGGCGAAGGGTCGTCGACGGTCAAGGGCCGCCTCCTGTCCATTCCGTGCGCAATGCCCTGCCGAACCGGTTGATCACCACGAGCACTGGGATCGCCTAAACCATACGGCAGGTGTGCCGTAGCTCACTCCCCCTACTCGTTCTTTGAGTACTCACCCGCCCGCGTGCTCCCCGGCCGGGCCCCTGGGCCGTACGGGGGAAGCCGGCGGGGACCCGCCCGGCACCGCGCGGACGGCGGGGAGGGGCGGGAATCGGGCGGGAAACGGGCCGGGACACGGACCGGGAGGCGGCCCCGGGCCACGGCTCAGTGGACCGAGCGCAGGTGGATCACGTCGCCCGCGCCCACCGCCTCGTGCCGGTCCTCGGCCGTACGGATCACCAGGCGGCCGTCGGCGTCCACCGCTTCGGCCGTTCCGGTGAGGACGCGCCCGCCGGGGAGGTCCGCGCGGACGTGCCGGCCGAGGGTGGCGCAGCCCGCCGCGTAGGTCTCCTGGAGGCCGCTGGCGGCGGGGTCGCCGCCGGCCGCGCGCCAGTTCCCGTACCACTGCTCCAGGGAGCGCAGCACGGCCCGCAGCAGCGGGTCCCGGTCGGTCACGGCGGCCTGGGCCAGGGCGAGGGACCCGGCGGCGGGCACCGGCAGCTCGTCCTCGGTGAGGCTGACGTTGAGCCCGATCCCGAGAACCACTCCTTCCGCGACCCGCTCGGCGAGGATCCCGCCGGTCTTGCGCTCCTCGCCGTCGACGGTGACCAGGAGGTCGTTGGGCCACTTGAGTGCGGTGTCCACGCCCGCCGCCCGGGACAGCCCGGTCGCGGTGGCCACCCCCGCCAGCAGGGTCAGCCACCCCCAGCGCTCCTGCGGCACCGCCTCGCCCGGCTTGAGCAGGACGGAGAAGAACAGGCCGGACCGGGGCGGCGCGACCCAGCTGCGGTCGAGGCGCCCGCGTCCGGCGGTCTGCTCCTCGGCGACGAGGACGGCCCCCTCGGGGAGCGTCGCGGCCCGGGCGGCGAGGTCGCTGTTGGTGGACCCGGTGGCGGCGACCACCTCCAGGGAGGTCCACAGCCCCCCGTCGGTGACGAGGGCCCGCCGCAGGCCCGCGGCGTTGAGCGGCGGCCGGTCCAGGCTCGACCAGCGGCCGGCGAAAGCTCCGGCTGATGCATCTGAAGGCGTCATGCAACCCAATGTAGGTGTGTCAAACGCCGCACTGCCGAGCGCCATGCCCGCCGATACGCTACGCACCAGTAGCCAGCAGTAGTCAATCAATTGACCAGGCCGTTGACACCACGCAGGGAGCCGCGACCCCGATGTCACAACCGTCAGAGCCGATCGACATGCACACCACCGCGGGCAAGATCGCGGATCTGCAGCGCCGCGTCGACGAAGCCACCCACGCCGGGTCCGCACGGGCCGTGGAGAAGCAGCACGCCAAGGGGAAGCTGACGGCGCGCGAGCGGGTGGCCCTGCTCCTGGACGAGGGTTCCTTCGTCGAACTCGACGAGTTCGCCCGGCACCGCTCCACCAACTTCGGGCTGGAGAAGACCCGCCCGTACGGCGACGGCGTCGTCACCGGCTACGGCACCGTGGACGGACGGCCCGTCGCCGTGTTCTCGCAGGACTTCACCGTCTTCGGCGGGGCCCTCGGCGAGGTCTACGGCCAGAAGATCATGAAGGTCATGGACTTCGCGCTGAAGACCGGCTGTCCGCTCGTCGGCATCAACGACTCCGGCGGCGCCCGCATCCAGGAGGGTGTCAGCGCGCTCGGCATGTACGGCGAGATCTTCCGCCGCAACGTGCACGCGTCCGGCGTGATCCCGCAGATCAGCCTCGTCGTCGGACCGTGCGCCGGCGGCGCCGTGTACTCCCCCGCCATCACCGACTTCACGGTCATGGTCGACCAGACCTCGCACATGTTCATCACCGGCCCGGACGTCATCAAGACCGTCACCGGCGAGGACGTGGGCTTCGAGGAACTGGGCGGAGCCCGGACGCACAACGCGACCTCCGGCGTGGCCCACCACATGGCCGGGGACGAGAAGGACGCGATCGAGTACGTCAAGTCGCTGCTGTCCTACCTCCCGTCGAACAACCTCTCCGAGGCCCCCGCCTTCCCCGAGGACGCCGACACCGAGGTCTCGGACACCGACCGAGAGCTCGACGTCCTCATCCCGGACAGCGCGAACCAGCCGTACGACATGCACACCGTGATCGAGCACGTGCTGGACGACGCGGAGTTCCTGGAGACGCAGTCCCTGTTCGCCCCGAACATCCTCACCGGCTTCGGCCGGGTCGAGGGCCACCCGGTCGGCATCGTCGCCAACCAGCCGATGCAGTTCGCCGGCTGTCTGGACATCGACGCCTCCGAGAAGGCGGCCCGCTTCGTCCGGACCTGCGACGCCTTCAACGTGCCGGTCCTGACGTTCGTGGACGTACCGGGCTTCCTCCCGGGCACCGACCAGGAGTACAACGGGATCATCCGGCGCGGCGCGAAGCTGATCTACGCGTACGCCGAGGCCACCGTCCCCCTGATCACCGTCATCACCCGCAAAGCCTTCGGCGGCGCCTACGACGTCATGGGGTCCAAGCACCTCGGCGCGGACCTGAACCTGGCCTGGCCGACCGCCCAGATCGCCGTCATGGGCGCGCAGGGCGCGGTGAACATCCTCCACCGGCGGACCATCGCCGAGGCGGAGGCCGCCGGCGAGGGCGAGGAGACCCGGGCGCGGCTCATCGCCGAGTACGAGGACGCGCTGCTCAACCCGTACACGGCCGCCGAGCGCGGGTACGTCGACGCGGTGGTGATGCCGTCCGAGACGCGCGCGCACGTGGTGAAGGGGCTGCGCCAGCTGCGCACCAAGCGGGAGTCCCTGCCGCCGAAGAAGCACGGCAACATCCCCCTCTAGACCGCCCAGACCGCGAGGAGCGCACAGTGGTGATCAAGGTCGTCAAGGGCAATCCGACCCCGGAGGAGCTGGCCGCCGCACTGGCGGTGGTCCAGGCGCGCGCTGCGGCACTGGCGTCGGCGCCGTCGGGTGCGCCGCGGGTGCCGGACGCGTGGTCCGCGCCGTCCCGGGTGGCGGCGCACCGGCTGCCGCGGCCCGGCCCGGGCGCGTGGGGCCGTACGTACTGGCCGGGCTAGGGGCGCGAAAGATGGTGTGAACGGCGGGTGGCGCCTGAGTACGGGTACTCAGGCGCCACGCCCGTCCCGGGGGACAGGATCGGGGCATGCTCTGGTCCGATCCGAAGAACGAGCCCCCGAAGGACATGCGCGACGCCCAGGCGATGATCCGGCGGCTGACCCTGGTGCTGGGGCTCGCGATGCTCGTGGTGGTCTACGTCCTGGGCGTCGGCTTCTAGTGCCGTGACCGGAGAGGTCCACCGGGTCGCGGCGCCGCTCTCCCGGTCACCGCCGGCCCGGCCGGACCGCCCTCCGGGGGCCCCGGCCGCGCCCCTACGATGGCCCCCATGACTGCCGAACCGCGCTCGCTCGTCCTCGCCTCCGCCTCCCCCGCCCGGCTGAACCTGCTGCGGCAGGCCGGCCTCGCCCCGCATGTGATCGTCAGCGGTTTCGACGAGGACGCCCTTCAGGCGGACTCTCCGTCCGAACTGGCCCTCGCCCTCGCCGAGGCCAAGGCGGGCGTCGTGGCGGGCCTGGAAGAGGCCGCGGGCGCGCTGGTGATCGGCTGTGACTCCGTACTGGAGCTGGACGGCGAGGCCCTGGGCAAGCCGGCCGACGCCGAGGAGGCCACCGCGCGCTGGAAGTCGATGCGCGGGCGGGCGGGCGTCCTGCGCACCGGGCACTGCGTGATCGACACGGCGAACGGCCGCCGGGTGTCGGCCACGGCGTCCACGACGGTCCGGTTCGGCGAGCCGACGGACGCGGAGGTGGCGGCGTACGTGGCCAGCGGCGAGCCGCTGCACGTGGCGGGCGCGTTCACGCTGGACGGGCTGTCGGCACCGTTCATCGACGGCATCGACGGGGACCCCGGGAACGTGATCGGCCTGTCGCTGCCGCTGCTGCGCTCCCTGCTCGGCGAACTGGGTGTATCCATCACGGATTTGTGGGCCTGAGCTCCCCGAACGGCGGTGGCGGCGGCGTGTCCCCGGCCCTCGCGCGGCCGGCGGGCTCGGCGGCGTAGAGCATCAGGATCAGGACGAGCAGACACAGGATCAGCATCGTCGCCACGAAGGCGGCCCAGCCGACGAGTGCGACGGCGAGGACCCCGAGCACTCCGTGGGTGACGGCGGCGGTGAACAGGACGATGCGGGCGAAACGGCCGGGAGCCCGGTCGCGCACGGCGGTGACGGCGACGAGCACGGCGCACAGCACGAGGAAGGCACCCATGCCGGCGCCGAGTCCGTACGTCGCCTTGGACATCAGCTCCGGGTCGCTGCCCGCGATGGACATCGACTGGCTCCGCGTGGTCCGGCCCAGCACGAGGTGGACCAGCACGAGCACCGCCGCTTCGGCGACCAGCACGATCGCGGCCAGCCCGGCCACGAGTCTGCGCAGCACTGCGTCCACCCCCCACACGTCACAAGCGTGTTCGACGCCTGGAGGCTACTAACGGGTAATCGTCGGGACAAGGGGTCGGGCCCGCTTCGTTGCGAGAGGACCCCCGAGCGTGACGGTCAGGCAAAGAAATCAGGGCCCGTTCGTAGGGAACCCACAAAGAATCACCCGGGCCCGCTGACCGGCCGGACAGAGACCCCGGCCACACGGCAGGGTTACTGTGCAGTCGGGGATCCCCCTGACCTGGGGCGCCACAAGGGTTTTCCGGTGAATCGGACCACGCGTCACATTCCGTGTGGGCAAGGTCACCACCGGGGAAGGGTCGAAAGGCCGTGTGGGCTGTCCCTAAACTCAGCTTGTTTTCAAGGAGGGAGCCATCGTGCGCAAGGTGCTCATCGCCAACCGTGGCGAAATCGCTGTCCGCGTTGCCCGGGCCTGCCGGGACGCCGGGATCGCGAGCGTAGCCGTCTACGCCGATCCGGACCG
>NZ_JBEOXU010000161.1:0-12937 GCF_040296725.1 Streptomyces sp. NPDC002044 | reverse complement strand
CGACTGCCGGAAGCAGTCACCACACGACCAGGACGAAGGAACCGCCCTGGTCACGACCACAACGGTAGAGGAGAAACCCATGAGTTCCGCCGAGAAGTGGACTTCCGATCACCTCCTGTCGCCCGCGACCCGGGCCCCCCGCCGGCCCCGCCACCGGCCACGGGCCCGCAGCGAACCTGGAGCACGATCCATGACCGAGCGTCCCTCCCAGCGCCTTCCCCTCACCGGGGCCCAGACCGGTGTCTGGTACGGCCAGCGCCTCGACCCCGACTCCCCGGTCTACAACGTCGGCCAGTACGTCGAGATCGAAGGCCCCCTCGACGCCGGTCTCTTCGTGGCGGCGCTGCGCCGGACGGTCGCCGAGAGCGAGGCGCTCACCGCCCGCTTCGCGGAGGACGCGGACGGAAACCCGTATCAGCTCACCTGGAGCGGCCCGGCGGCCGGCCCGCTCGTCGCCGTCCTGGACCACACCGGGCAGGACGACCCGTACGGCACCGCGCTGGACCTGATGCGCACCGACATGGCCCGCCCCGTGGACCCGGTCCGCGACTCCCTGTACGTCTTCACGCTGCACAAGGTCGGCCCGGACCGCACCCTCTGGTACCAGCGCGCCCACCACATCGTGCTCGACGCCTTCGGGTTCTCCCTCGTCTCCCGCCGCACCGCCGAGGTGTACACCTCCCTCGTGCGCGGCGAGGAGCCGGCGCCCGGCCCCTTCGGCGGGCTGGACGCCGTCCTCGCCGAGGAAGCGGCCTACCGCGCCTCGCCCAAGTGCGCCGAGGACCGGGCCTACTGGCTGGACCGGCTGGCGGACCACCCCGAGCCGGAACCGCTGAGCGGCGCCCGGTTCCCCGCGTCCCACGCCTTCCTGCGCGACGGCGACACCCTGACCCCGGACGAGACGGCGGGCCTGCTCGCCGTCGCCCGCGCCGCGCGCGCCAGCTGGGCCGACGTGATGACGGCCGCGTTCGCGGCGTTCCTGCACCGCGCCACCGGCGGCCGCGACGTGCTGCTGTCCCTGCCCGCCATGGCGCGGCTCGGTTCGGCTGCGCTCAAGGTTCCCGCCATGGTCGTCAACGTGCTGCCCCTGCGGGTCGCCGTACGCCCGCAGACGCCGCTGGCCGACCTGGTCGCCCAGGTCGCGGCGGACGTGCGCGGCCTGCGCCGCCACCAGCGCTACCGCGCCGAGGACATCCGCCGCGACCTCGGCCTGGCCGGGCGCGAACAGGGCGTCCTCGGTCCCATGGTCAACATCAAGGCTTTCGACAACGACCTCGACTTCGCCGGAGCCGCCGGCTCCGTGCACAACGTCGCCGCCGGACCGGTGGACGACCTCACCCTCGGCGTCTACCACGACGCCGCCGAGGGCCGCATCCGCTTCGAGCTCGACGCCAACCCCCTGGCCTACGACGCCGCGACGCTGGCCGAACGCCGCGCCGAGTTCGCCCAGTTCCTCCGCGAGGCCGCCGCGGCAGGCCCCCAGGCTCCTGTCGGGCGCCCCGACCTGCTCTCCCCCGCCGCCCGTGACGCCGTGCTCCGCGCCGGGAACGACACCGCCCGCGCGGTGGCGGCCGGCACGGTCGTCGACGCCTTCGAGGAGGCCGCCCGGCTGCACCCCGGAGTACCGGCCGTGATCGCGGGCACCCGGACCCTGGACTACGCGGGCCTGGAGGAACGCGCCAACCGGCTCGCCCGCCTCCTCATCGCCCGCGGGGCCGGACCCGAGACCCTCGTCGGCCTCGCGCTCCCGCGCACCGCCGACCTCGTGGTGGCGCTGCTCGCCGTCATGAAGGCCGGCGGCGCCTACCTGCCCCTCGACCTCGACTACCCGGCCGACCGGCTGGAGTTCATGGTCGGGGACGCCCGCCCGCTGTGCGTCCTGACCACCCTGGACCGCGCCGCGCTCGCGCCGCTCGTGGACGGGGTCGAGACCATCGTCCTCGACGCGCCCGACACCCTCGCCGAGCTCGCCGACACCCCCGGCGACGCCCCCCGCGACGCCGACCGCACCGCGCCCCTCACCGGCGCGCACCCCGCGTACGTCATCTACACCTCGGGCTCCACCGGCCGTCCCAAGGGCGTGGTCATCCCGCACGCGGCCCTCGCCAACTTCCTGCGCATGCAGGCCCACGAACTGGAGCTGGCCCCCGCCGACCGGCTCGTCGCCGTCACCACCATCTCCTTCGACATCGCGGCCCTGGAGATCCACACTCCGCTGATCTGCGGCGCGACCGTCGTCCTCGCCGACCGCGACACCGTACGGGACCCGGCCGCGCTCGCCGCGCTCGTCGACGCCCACCGCCCCGCCGTCATGCAGGCCACCCCCTCGCTGTGGCACGCCCTGCTGGAGGACGGCCGCCCCACCGCGCTCGGCTCCGCCCGGGTCCTCGTCGGCGGCGAGGCCCTGCCCGCGGCCCTCGCCGAGCGCCTGGCGCGCACCGCGCGGTCGGTCACCAACGTGTACGGGCCGACGGAGGCCACCGTCTGGGCGACCTCCAGCCTCCTCGACCCCGGCCACACGGGCGTGCCCGGCATCGGCACGCCGTTCTGGAACACCCGCGCCCACGTCCTGGACGGCGCCCTGCGCCCGGTGGGCCCCGGCCGGCCCGGTGAGCTGTACCTCGCCGGCGACCAACTGGCCCGCGGGTACCTCGGCCGCCCGGCGCTGACCTCCGAGCGGTTCGCCGCCGACCCCTACGGCCCCGCCGGCAGCCGGATGTACCGCACCGGCGACCTCGTGCGCCGCCACGCCGACGGCCGCATCGACTTCCTCGGGCGGGTGGACGACCAGGTCAAGCTGCGCGGGTTCCGCATCGAACTCGGCGAGATCGAGAGCGCGCTGACCGCGGGCGAGGGCGTGGCCCGGGCCGTGGTCATGGTCCGCGAGGACCTCCCCGGCTTCCCGCACCTCGTCGGCTACGTCACCCCCTCCGCCGGTGGCCCCGCCCCCGAGCCCGCCGTGCTGCGCCGGGCCCTGGCCGAGCGGCTGCCCGAGTACATGGTCCCGTCCGCCGTGGTCGTCCTCGACGCCTTCCCGCTGACGGCCAACGGCAAGATCGACCGCCGTTCCCTGCCCGCCCCCGACCTGGCCGCGCTCGCCACCGCCGGCGCCCGCGGCCCGCGCGGTGCCCGCGAGGAGATCCTCTGCGGCGTCTTCGCGGACGTGCTGGGCCTGGACTCCGTGGGTCCGGACGACGACTTCTTCAGCCTCGGCGGGCACTCCCTGCTGGCCGCCCGGGTGATCGCCCGGGTCCGGACGGCCCTGGGCACCGAGTGCGGGATCCGGGATGTCTTCGAGGCGCGCACCGTCGCCGCCCTCGCCACCCGCCTCGCCGAACGCACGGCCGCCGCCCGCCCGGCGCCCGTCGCGGGACCGCGCCCCGACCCGCTGCCGCTGTCGTACGCCCAGCAGCGCCTGTGGTTCGTCCACCAGGTGGAGGGCGCGAGCGCCACCTACAACATCCCGTTCGTGGTGCGCTTCGACACGGCGCTCGACGCGGACGCCCTGGACGCGGCGCTGCGGGACGTGGCGGGCCGTCACGAGACCCTGCGCACCGTCTTCGGCGAGCGGGACGGGGAACCGTACCAGCGCGTGCTGGACGTGGCGGGGGCCGGAGTGCGGCTGTACGTCGAGGACGTGGCCGCGGACGGCTTCGAGGCCGCGGTACAGGCGGCGCTCGGGCACCTCTTCGACCTGTCGGCCCAGGCCCCGCTGCGGGTGACGCTGGTGCGCGACGCGGCCTCCGGGACGCACGCCCTGGTGGTCCTGCTGCACCACATCGCGAGCGACGAGTGGTCGATGGGGCCGTTCCTGCACGACCTGGAGCGGGCGTACGCGGCCCGGTGCGCGGGCGCCGATCCGGTGCTCGGCGTCCCGGCCTTCCAGTACGCCGACTTCGCGCTGTGGCAGCGGGATCTGCTGGGCTCGGCGCGGACGCCCGGCTCCCTCGCGGCCGTCCAGGCGGCGTACTGGCGGGAGGCGCTGGCGGAGCTTCCGGCGGAGGCCGGGCTGCCGGCCGACCGGCCGCGTCCGGCGGCGGCGGACCCGGCCGGTGCGCTGGTCTTCAGGACGGTGCCGCGCGAACTGGCCTCCGGGATACGGGCGCTGGCCCGCGAGAGCGGGACCAGCGTGTTCATGGTGGTGCACGCGGCGGTCGCGGCGGTGCTGCACCGGCTCGGCGCCGGCGAGGACATCGTGCTGGGCAGCCCGGTCGCGGGCCGTACCGACAGCGCGCTCGACGACCTCGTCGGCTTCTTCGTCAACACGGTGGTCGTGCGCACGGACCTGTCGGGTGACCCGTCCTTCGGCGAGCTGCTGGAGCGGGTGCGCACGGCCGACCTGACCGCGCTCGACCACGCGGACCTGCCCTTCGACCGGATCGTGGAGGAGGTCAACCCGGAGCGCTCGCTGGCCCGTCACCCGCTGTTCCAGACGATGGTCTCGCACAGCACCGTGACCCAGGACGTGGCGAACCTGTTCGGGTACCCGGCCCGGGTGGACCGGGTGGACCCCGGCGTCACCAAGTTCGACCTCGACATCACCTTCTCGGACGCGGCGTTCGGCGAGGACCTGGACCTGGAGGTCTTCTACGCGACCGCGCTGTTCGACCGCGCGACGGTGGAGACGTTCACGGACCGGCTGCTGCGCGCCCTCGCGACGGCGGTGGCGGCCCCCGCGGACCCGGTGTCGTGGTGGGAGCTGCGGGACACGGCCGAGCGGGCCCGCCAGGCCCGGTGGAACGACACGGACCGGCCGGTGGCCCCGGAATCGGTGGCGGAGGTGTTCGCGGCACGGGCCGCGGCCACCCCGGACGCGGTGGCCGTGGTCGCCGGTACGGAGCGGCTGACGTTCGCCGAACTCGACGACCGGGCGGGCCGGCTGGCGGCGCTGCTCGCCGAGCACGGCGTGGGACCGGACGCGGTGGTGGCCCTGGCCGTCCCGCGCTCGGCGGACACCGTGGTGGCGACGCTCGCCGCGCTGAAGGCGGGCGGCGCCTACCTGCCGCTGGACCTGGACCACCCCGCGGAGCGGATCGCGTTCATGCTGCGCGACGCCGCCCCCGTGTGCACGGTGACCACCCGGGCGGTCGCGGACCGGCTGCCCGGGGTGGACCTGCTGGTCCTGGACGACCCGCGGACCGTGGAGCGGCTGTCGGTGGCGGACGCGGCGGCCGGCGTGCCCGTGGACCCCGAGCACGCCGCGTACGTCATCTACACCTCCGGCTCCACCGGTGTCCCCAAGGGCGTCGTGCTGCGGCACGCCGGCCTGACCCGGCTGTTCCGCGACCACGAGCGGGAGCTGTACCTGCCGGTCGCCGAGCGGCTCGGGCGCCGGGTCAGGGCCCTGCACACCGCCTCGTTCTCCTTCGACTCCTCCTGGGAGCAGCTGCTGTGGCTGGTCGCCGGGCACGAGCTGCACGTCCTGGACGAGTACGGCCGCCGGGACGCCGACGCGGTCGTGGCCTATGTGCGCGCGGAGCGGATCGACACGCTGGACGTCACCCCTTCGTACGGTCGGCAGCTGGTCGACGCCGGGCTGCTGGCCGGCGCGTGGCGGCCGGCGCTGTTCCTGCTGGGCGGGGAGGCGGTGCCGCCCGCGCTGTGGGCGCACCTGCGCGGGATACCGGACGTGGAGGTCGTCAACTACTACGGTCCGACCGAGTTCACGGTGGACGCCCTGGTGGCGCGGGTGGGCGACTGTGCCTCGCCGGTGGTGGGCCGCCCGCTGGACAACGGCCGGGCGCACGTCCTGGACGGGCGGCTGCGGCCGGTGCCCGTGGGCGTGCCGGGTGAGCTGTACCTGGCGGGCGAGCAGAACGCCCGCGGCTACCTGGGCCGTTCCGCCCTGACGGCTGAACGTTTCGTCGCAGATCCGTTCGGATCCCCGGGCACCCGGATGTACCGGACCGGCGATGTCGTGCGGTGGCGCGCCGACGGCCTGCTGGAGTTCCTGGGCCGGGTGGACGACCAGGTCAAGATCCGGGGTTTCCGGGTGGAGCCGGCCGAGGTGGAGGCCGCGCTCGCGGCCCTGGACGGGGTGGCCTCGGCCGCCGTCGTGGTCCGCGAGGACACCCCTGGCCTGCCCAGGCTCGTCGGCTATGTCACGGGCACGGCCGAAGCGGCCCGCTTGCGGGCCCAGCTCGCCGAACGGCTGCCCGAACACCTGGTCCCGGCCGCCGTGATGGCGCTGCCCGCGCTGCCGACGAACGTGAACGGCAAGCTGGACCGGGCGGCGCTGCCCGCTCCGGTGACGGCGGCCGGGCCCGCCGGGCGGGCCCCGGACGGGCCCGTCGAGGAGCGCATCGCGGAGGTCTTCGCCCAGGTCCTGGGCGTCCCCGGGGTCGGGGCGGACGAGGACTTCTTCCAGCTGGGCGGGCACTCCCTGCTCGCCACCCGGGTGGTCGCCCGGATCCGGGCCGCACTGGGCACCGAATGCTCGGTGCGGGACGTCTTCGAGCTGCGCACGGTCGCGGAGCTCGCGGAGCGTCTCGCCGGCCGGCGCGCGCAGGTCCGCCCCGAGCCGGCCGCGGCGGCCCGCCCCGGGCGGCTGCCGCTGTCGTACGCCCAGGCCCGGCTGTGGTTCCTGCACCGGATGGAGGGCCCGAACGCGACCTACAACATCCCGCTGGTCCTGTGCCTGCGCGGAGTGCTGGACCCGGCGGCGCTGGAAGCCGCCGTGCACGAGGTGACGGCCCGGCACGAGGTGCTGCGCACGGTGTTCGCGGAGGACTCCGAGGGCCCCTTCCAGCGGGTCCTGGAGCCGTCCGCGGCGGCCGTGCCCTTCGAGGTGGCCGAGGTGGACCCCGCGGAGCTGGCCGGGCGCGTCGAGGCCGCGGCAGGTCGCCCCTTCGACCTGGAGGCGGACCTTCCGCTGCGGGTGACGGTGCTGCGCGCGGCCCCCGACGAGCAGGTGCTGCTCCTGCTGCTGCACCACATCGCCGGTGACGAGTGGTCCACCGGCCCGCTGCTGGCCGACCTCTCCGCCGCCTACGCGGCCCGCTGCGCGGGACGCCCGTACGAGGCGGCGCCGCTGCCCGTGCAGTACGCGGACTACGCGCTCTGGCAGCGGGAGCTGCTGGGGGACCCCGCCGACGCGGACTCCCTCGCGCACGGCCAGGCCGGTTTCTGGCGCGAGGCCCTCGCGGGCCTGCCGCAGGAGCTGGCGCTGCCCGTGGACCGGGCGCGCCCCGCGCTGCCCTCGCACGAGGGCCGCACCGTGTCCGTGCCGCTGCCCGGCGAGCTGGTGGCGGGCCTGGAGGCGCTGGCCGGGGAGCGCGGAACCACGATGTACACCGTGGTGACCGCCGCCGTGGCGGCGCTGCTGCACCGGCTCGGCGCGGGTGAGGACATCCCGCTGGGCAGCCCGGTCGCGGGCCGCGGCGAGGAGGTCTTCGACGGCCTGGTCGGGTTCTTCGTCAACACCCTGGTCATCCGGGCCGATCTGGCGGGCGAGCCGTCCTTCGGTGAACTGCTGCGCCGGACCGCGTCGTTCGGCGCGGCCGCCCTGGCCCACGCGGACCTGCCCTTCGACTCGGTCGTCGAGGCCGTCAACCCCGAGCGGTCGCTGTCGCGGCACCCGCTGTTCCAGACGATGGTCGCGTACGAGGACGGCGGCGCCGAGCCGGTCCGCGCCCTCGGCGCCCTGGCCGCCGAGGAGTTCCCGGTCGCGGCGGGCGACGCCAAGTTCGACCTGGAGGTCCTCTTCCGCCGCACGCCGGGCACGGGCGCCGCGCCCTCCGCGATGACGTGCGGCGTGCGCTACGCGGCGGACCTGTTCGACGAGGCGACCGTACGGTCCCTGCAGACCCGCCTGGTCCGGCTGCTCGGCGCGGCCGTGGCCGCGCCCGACGTGCCGCTCGCCTCGCTGGAGCTGCTGGACCCCGCCGAGCGCGGCCTCGTCCTGCACGGCTGGAACGACACCGCCCGGCCGGTCGCCGCCGAGACGCTGGACTCCCTGGCTGTGGCCGGGGCCCGGCGCGACCCCCTCGGTACAGCCCTGGTGTTCGAGGGGCGCGAGCTGTCGCGCGCCGGGTTCGAGGATCGGGTCAACCGGCTGACGCGGCTGCTGATCGGCCGCGGGGTCGGTCCCGAGAGCGTCGTCGGCGTCGCCCTGCCGCGCTCCTTCGACCTGGTCGTGGCCCTGCACGCGGTGGTCCGGGCGGGCGGCGCCTATCTGCCGCTCGACCTCGGGCTGCCGGCCGAGCGGCTGGCGTACATGACGCGGACCGCCGCGCCCGCCTGCGTGCTGACGGACCTGGCCTCGCTGGCCCTGCTGCCGGACCCGGACGGTACGGACTCCGCGGCGCTCGTCCTGGACGCCCCGGAGCGGGTGGCCGAACTGGCCGCGCTGCCGGGCGGTCCCGTCGGTGACGCGGAGCGGCGGGCGCCCCTGCTGCCCCGCCACCCCGCGTACGTGATCTTCACCTCCGGCTCCACCGGCCTGCCCAAGGGCGTCCTGGTCGAGCACGAGGCGATCGTCAACCGGCTGCGCTGGATGCAGGACGCCTACCGTCTCGACGCCGCCGACCGGGTGCTCCAGAAGACCCCGGCGAGCTTCGACGTGTCCGTCTGGGAGTTCTTCTGGCCGCTCGCCGAAGGCGTCCCCCTGGTCATCGCCCGCCCCGACGGCCACAAGGACCCCCGCTACCTCGCCGAACTCATCCGCGAACAGCGCGTCTCCGTCCTCCACTTCGTCCCCTCCATGCTCGGCGCCTTCCTCGGCGAAACCGAGATCGCCGCCTGCCCGAGCCTGCGCCTGGCCGTGTGCAGCGGCGAGGCCCTGCCCACCGAGCTCGTCGCCCGCTTCCACACCTCCGCCGCGGGTACGGGCGCCCGCCTCGTCAACCTGTACGGGCCCACCGAGGCGGCCGTCGACGTCACCGCCGCGGACTGCCCGGCGCCGTCCGCGGGGACCGCCTCCCCTGCCGCGTCCGCCCCGATCGGCACCCCCGTGTGGAACACCCGCGTGTACGTGCTCGACGCGCGGCTCCAGCCGGTGCCCGCCGGCGTCCCCGGCGAGCTGTACCTCACCGGCGTCCAGCTGGCCCGCGGCTACCTCGGGCGCCCCGGCCTCACCTCCGAGCGCTTCACCGCCGACCCGTTCGGCGGGGCGGGCGCCCGGATGTACCGGACCGGGGATCTGGTCCGCTGGAGCACGGCCGGCCGTCTGGAGTACCTCGGCCGCACCGACGACCAGGTCAAACTGCGCGGCTTCCGCATCGAACTCGGTGAGATCCAGGCCGTCCTCACCGGCGCCCCCGGCATCGCCCAGGCCGCGGTCGTCGTCCGCGAGGACCAGCCCGGCGTACAGCGGCTCGTGGCCTACGCCGTCGCCGCGCCCGGCGCCGGCGTCGACCCGGCCGCCCTGCGCGCCCTGGCCGCCGCCCGGCTGCCCGAGTACATGGTCCCGGCCGTGGTGGTGCCGCTGGCGGCCCTGCCGACGACGGCCAACGGCAAGCTCGACCGGCGCGCCCTGCCGGAGCCCGCCACCCCGGCCGCGGTGGCCTCGCGGGCACCGCGCGACGCCCGCGAGGAGATCCTCGCCGGCATCCTCGCGGACGTCCTGGGCCTGGCCTCGGTCGGCGTCGAGGACGACTTCTTCGCCCTCGGCGGCCACTCCCTGCTCGCCGCCCGCGCGGTGGGCCGCTTCCGGGCCGCCCTGGACGTCGACTGCGGCATCCGCGACCTGTTCGAACTGCGGACGGTCGCGGCGCTGGCCGCCCGCCTCGCGGAACGCACCGGCGCCGGGCGTCCCCGCCTCACCGCGGCCGTCCCCCGCCCGGAGCGGGCGCCGCTGTCCTTCGCGCAGCGCGGGCTGTGGCTGCTGGACAGCGTGCGCGGCCCCGGCACCACGTACAACGTGCCCCTGGCGGTGCGGCTGGACGGGCCGGTGGACACCGTGGCGCTGGAGGCCGCCGTCCAGGACCTGGCCGCCCGGCACGAGAGCCTGCGGACCGTGTTCCGTGAGCACGAGGGCGAGCCGTACCAGGTGGTCCTGCCGGCGGAGCGGGCGACCGTACCGCTGACCGTGCGCGAGGTGGCCGCCGGCCGGCTGGAGGCCGAGGCGGTCCGCGCCGGAAGCCACGTCTTCGACCTCGGCGCCGAACCGCCGGTGCGGGTCACGCTGCTGCGCGCCGCCCCCGACGACCACGTGCTGGTGGTCCTGGTGCACCACATCGCCACCGACGAGGGTTCGGCCGGTCCCCTGCTGGCCGACCTGGACCTGGCGTACGCCGCCCGGTCGGCGGGCACGGAGCCCGTCTTCGCCCCGCTGCCGGTGCAGTACGCCGACTTCGCGCTCTGGCAGCGGGAGCTGCTCGGCGACGTTGCCGACCCCGGGTCGGCCGCGGGCCGGCAGGCCGCGTACTGGCGGCGGGCGCTGGCGGGCGCCCCGGCCGAAGTGGCGCTGCCCACCGACCGGCCGCGCCCGGCGGTCCCCTCGTACGAGGGCGGCGTGGTGACCTTCGACGTCCCGGCGGAGACCGGGGCCGGACTGGCGCGGATCGCCCGGGAGGGCGGCGCGACGCTGTTCATGGTGGCCCACGCGGCCGTGGCGGCGCTCCTGCACCGGCTCGGCGCCGGCGAGGACATCCCGCTGGGCAGCCCGGTGTCGGCCCGCGAGGGCGAGGAGCTCGACGGGCTCGTCGGCTTCTTCCTCAACACGCTGGTGCTGCGCGCCGACCTGTCGGGCGACCCGACCTTCACCGAGCTGGTGGAGCGGGTCCGTGACACCGGTCTGGCCGCCTTCGCCCATGCCGACCTGCCGCTGGAGGCGGTGGTGGAGGCGGTGGACCCGGAGCGGTCGCGCTCGCGCAACCCGCTGTTCCAGACGATGGTCACCTACCACTCGGCGGACAGTGCCGTTCCGGAGCTGTTCGGGCTGCCGGCACGGGAGTTCGGAGTCGAGACGGGCGGCGCGAAGTTCGACCTGGAGATCGCCTTCGGGGCCTCCCAGGAGCACGGCGGGATCGCGGGCGGCATCCGCTTCGCGACCGACCTCTTCGACCGCGCGAGCGTCGAACTGTTCGCGCGGCGGCTGCTGTCGCTGCTCGACGCGGTCGTCGCCGCTCCGGAGCGGCCGGTCTCGGCGGTCGAGGTGCTGGACCCGGCGGAGCGCGAACTCGCGCTGAACGGCTGGAACGACACCGCCCGCCCGCTCGGCGGCGCCCGGACCCTCGCGGGCCTGGTCGCGGCCGGGGCGAAGGAGGCGGTGGCCCCCGCGCTGGTCTTCGAGGGGCGCGAGCTGTCGCGCGCCGGGTTCGAGGAGCGGGTCAACCGGCTGGCGCGGCTGCTGATCGGCCGCGGGGTCGGACCGGAATCGGTGGTGGCCGTGGCCCTGCCGCGCTCCTTCGACCTGGTCGTGGCCCTGCACGCGGTGGTCCGGGCGGGCGGCGCCTACCTGCCGCTCGACCTGGGACTCCCGGGTGACCGGCTGGCGGCCATGACCCGGGCGGCGGAGCCCGTCCTGATAGTTACCGACACTTTGTCGGGAACCATGCTCTCCCCCGAAGTGGGCCGCGAGCGCGTCCTGTTGGACTCCCCCACCGTCCGCTCCGCACTGGCGGCTCTGGACGGCGCCGGCGTGGCCGACGCGGAGCGGCGCGAGCCCCTGCTGCCCCGTCACCCCGCGTACGTGATCTTCACCTCCGGCTCCACCGGCCTGCCCAAGGGCGTCCTGGTCGAGCACGAGGCGATCGTCAACCGGCTGGAGTGGATGCAGGGGGCCTACGCCCTGCGTCCCGGCGACCGGGTGCTCCAGAAGACCCCGGCGAGCTTCGACGTGTCCGTCTGGGAGTTCTTCTGGCCGCTCGCCGAGGGGGTCCCCCTGGTCATCGCCCGCCCCGACGGCCACAAGGACCCCCGCTACCTCGCCGAACTCATCCGCGAACAGCGCGTCTCCGTCCTCCACTTCGTCCCCTCCATGCTCGGCGCCTTCCTCGGCGAAACCGAGATCGCCGCCTGCCCGAGCCTGCGCCTCGTCGTGTGCAGCGGCGAGGCCCTGCCCACCGAGCTGGTCTCCCGCTTCCACACCTCCGCCGCGACCTCCACGGTGGCACTGGAGAACCTGTACGGACCCACGGAGGCGGCCGTCGACGTCACCTCCGGCTCCTGCACCGTGCTCACCGCGGCGGAGGGCCGGGCCTCCGCCTCGATCGGCCGGCCGGTGTGGAACACCCGGGTGTACGTACTGGACGCACGGCTGCGGCCGGTCCCCGTAGGCGTCCCCGGCGAGCTGTACCTCGCCGGCGTCCAGCTGGCCCGCGGCTACCTCGGCCGCCCCGGCCTCACCTCCGAGCGCTTCACCGCCGACCCGCACGGCGCCCCCGGCGCCCGCATGTACCGCACGGGCGACCTCGTACGGCGTCTCGCGGACGGGCGGCTGGACTACCTCGGCCGCACCGACGACCAGGTCAAACTGCGCGGCTTCCGCATCGAGCTCGGCGAGATCGAGGCCGTCCTCACCGGCGTCCCGGACATCGCCCAGGTGGCGGTCGTCGTCCGCGAGGACCAGCCGGGCGTCCGCCGCCTGGTGGCCTACGCGGTCCCCGCTCCCGGCGCCACCGTCGACACGGCCGCCCTGCGCGTCCTGGCCGTGACCCGGCTGCCCGAGTACATGGTCCCGGCCGTGTTCACGGCGCTGGAGCGGCTGCCGCTCTCGGCGAACGGCAAGCTGGACCGGCGTGCGCTGCCGGCGCCGGTGGTTCCGGCGGCGGCCACCGCGGCCCCGGCCGGACCGGCCGGATCGGCCGCGGTGCCCACCGGGACGCCCGAGCAGATCCTGTGTGCCCTGATGGGCGAGGTACTGGGCCTGCCCGCGGTCGGCCCGGAGGCCAACTTCTTCGACCCGATGACGCGCACAGCCCAACCCCCCACGAAAGGCAGTGTGTTGAGCGTGAGCACTCTTGTCCGCTTCATGAAGCGCACCCTCGCCGTCGGC
>NZ_JBEOXU010000160.1:0-13004 GCF_040296725.1 Streptomyces sp. NPDC002044 | reverse complement strand
TCGCGTAATGCGGAGGCACGGGCACACGGGCGCACGGGCACGTGCGCGCGTACGCGAGGCGGTCACCGCCTGTCAACCCTCTCCCGGGAGAATTCGATGAGCAACGGCAACAACAGCGGCGGCGGCCAGGTGATCCCGATCCGTCCTGCGGGGACCGTGGCGCCCCCTCCTCCGCCTCCTCCGCCACCGCCTCCGGCGGCGGCGCCCCCGCCCCCGGCGGCCCCTTCCGTCGCCCCGGGCCCCGTTGCGGGTCCGGCTGCGCCGACCGCCCCGGCGGGGCTGCCTCACCCGGCGCTGGTCCTCCCCGCGCCGGCGGTCCCGCCGCCGCCGGTCCCCGTGCTGCCCGGCGCCGCTTCGCCGCAGGTTCCGGCCGCGCTCCAGTCCGGCGGTGTCGCCGCCGGAGGGGTCAGGGGATCGGGCCGGGCCGCGATGGTCCTCGCCATCGGGACCGCGGTCGCCGCCCTGCGCGGCATGACCGGCTGGCTCGCCGACCGCCGCCAGCAGTTCCAGGACCTGGCCCCGGTACGGCAGGCGACCGCGAAGGCGAAAGCCGAGAAGGTCAAGAGCCGCGCCGAGCACGAGGCCGCCCTGGCGCAGATCGGCGGCGACGCGGAGAAGGCCCGCGCCAAAGGCCGCGTCAAGTCGCTGACCGACGGCGGCTCGAAGGGCGGGGGCGGCTCCAAGGGCGGTGGCGGCGGATCGTCGGGCGGCAAGGGCGCCGGTGCCGGAGGCGGACGCGGTACGAAGTCCGGCTCCATGGGCAGCGGCTCCACCGGGCCCGGCAAGGGCAGCTCCGGCAAGGGCGGGTCCGCCGGGAGCGGCAAGACGCCGACCAGCAGCGGGTCGACCGGCACCGGGAAGCCGGGGTCGGGCGGCAAGTCGTCGACGGGCACCGGCTCGTCGGGGGCCGGCGGGAAGGGCAGCTCCGGCAAGTCCGGTGCGACGACCGGGTCGACCGGGAGCGGCAAGGGCAAGGACGGCTCCGGCAAGGGACTCAAGAGCCCCAGCGGCGGCAAGTCGCCCAGCTCCAGTCCCTCCAGCCCGTCGATGGAGCGGGCCCGCGGCCGCCAGGAGCGGGCTGCGGCCCGGCAGGGAGCGAAGGCCCAGCGCAAGGCGGACCGGCAGTCGGCACGGCTGGAGACCCGCGCGAAGGACCGGGACGCCGACCGGGAGAGGCGTAACCGCAGCCGGGACAGCGGGCAGGCGGTGAAGGACAAGATCCGCAATCGGCGCCTCAAGGAGAAGGCCAAGGCCCAGGACAAGGCCAGGAAGCAGCGGAAGACCGAGGCGGCGGCCCGTACGACCCTCGGGCAGTCGCTGGCGGAAGGCGCGGGGAGGCGGCTGGAGAGGCGGCGCAAGAGCCTGGCCTCGCCGGTACTGACCAGGGCCAAGAAGAAGGCGTCGGCGGCCCCGGCCGCCGGGCCCAAGGTCAGCCTGACGAAGGCTCCGAAGAAGCCATCGGCCGCTCCGGCCGGGCCGAAGGTCAGCCTGACGAAGGCCCCGAAGACGCCTCCGACCGCTCCGCCGGCCTCGCCGTCGCGGCCGAAGGTGAGCTTGACGAAGAAGCCCCGGCCGAAGGTCAGCCTGAAGCGCCGCACGCCGAAGCGGCCCCGGTCCAAGCCGGTCCCGCCCTCCTCGCCGGGGCCTGCGGGCACCGTGCCGCCCCCGCCCACGAAGCCGCCGAAGGGGCGGTGGGGCAGGAAGAACAAGAAGGCCAAGCAGCCCCCGCCCGGCCCGACCGGCTCCCGGCCCGGGTCGCGCTCCCGCAGTACCCGCAGCCAGCAGCCCCCGCCCCCGCAGACGCCGCAGGCGGACGGTGCGTGGCTGCGGCCCCCGCCCGGGATGAACGCCACGTACTCCGTGACGCTCGAACGGCTCGACCAGGAGCCCAAGCCGAAGCCCAAGCCGAAGCTGAGGGAACTGGTCGGCGGCGACTGCTTCCCGGGGGGATCAGGAGGACCCGCAGCACCGCCCGCGCCGTCCGGCGGGGTGCCAGGACCACGGAAAGGGGCGCCGCCCATGGGATCGCCTGCACCCGTACGGGACACCCAGTTCACCGACTCCGACCTCACGGTCTACGACGTCATCGAGGCGGACGAGGACCAGGCCGAGGAGATCATGGCGGGCGCCGAGCACGCCCGGCTCGTCGCCGACCGGTGCGACCGCCTGGCCGGCGCCATCGAGGAGATGCGCGCCGAGCTGATCGCCAAGTCGGTGCCCGGCGTCTTCGTCGGCTGGTGCACCCGGCTGATCGAGCGGGCCGGAGTCGTGGAGGCCAAGGCCCAGGCGGTCGCCGGGGGTCTGCCCCGGGCTGCCGAGGCCATCGCCCACGCCGGAGAGCTCGCCGCCGCCTTCGACAAGCCCGCCGCCGACAAGGTCCGCGACATGGGCCACACCGCACCCGCCGACGCCTCGTACCACAAGGAGTAGCCATGGGAATGGATCTCGCACGCGTCGGGTCGAAGGTCGTCGAGCTGGTCTCCGACGGCATCACGTACACGGTCGCCACCGCCAAGCTGGGCATGGCCTCGGTCGCCATGTTCGCGCTGAGCGAGGCGGTGCGCGGCGCGTACAACTACGTCGAGGACTGCGCCCGGTCGGTGGACATGCTCGCCGACACGGCCAGCACCCTGTGGGTCGAGGGCGAAGTGGTCAACGCCCACCGCGACGCCGCCTCCGTGATGCGCGGCGTCCTGGCCGACGCCGAGTCACTCGCCAACGAGGCCGCCGAGATGGCCGCCGACTTCAAGGCGGCCAAGGAGGGCCACGAGGCCGACTACGGGCCCGTGGCCGAGCTGATGGCGGGCAAGGACACCGACCGCACGTACTACAGCAACCGCTGACCCTCTCCCCCCGCACGGGGCGGCCGGAGCCTCACGGGCCCGGCCGCCCCGCCGTTTCTGGAGGTACTTCCCCATGCTCGCTCGCGTGCGTGCGACGGTCGGCCGAGCCGCCACCGTCGCCGGAGCCGTCGTCCTCACCGGGGGACTGGGCAACGACGCCTTCACCCTCCCCGGAACCCTCGCCGCCCTCGCCACCGCCGGCGTCGGCCTGGCGGGGAACCTCAAAGTCTGGCGCGCCCCCTCCTCGGTGCGCTGGACGGCCATCTCCATCTACGCCGCCCCGCACGCGGGCTGCGCGGCGCTGCTCGTCGGCGAGCGCCTGGCCCCCGACGGCGCGGCCTCCTTCTTCGCGCAGGCCGCCGCGGTGGCGCTGTGGACCGGAGCCACCTGGCTCCTGCGCCCGGGGCACACGGCCCGTGAGTTCACCGACGAGGCCCTGGCCCAGGCCCTCGCCGAAGCCGCGAAGGCCGAGGAAGCGCCGGTCGAACCGGCGGCTCCCACCTACGACAGCCCGCAGGCCCGTTGGTGGGGTGAGCGGTTCGCCATCGAGGGCGGCGTCGCCCCCGGCACCGTGCTCTTGCAGCACCAGCAGATCAGCGAGCAGTGCCTGGCGCTGGTCATCGGCGCCCAGAAGCGCGGGCAGCCCGTGCCCGACATCTCCAAGCCCGGCCTGTCCGCCGAGCTGGACCTCCCGGAGGACCTGATCGACATCGGCCCGGTGCCCGGCCGCGGCGCCGGCGTCCGCCTCCTGGTCCTCGGGCAGCGCCCGGTGCTCGAGGCCGAGGTCGGAACGGGCGACAGCGACGCGGAGGTGTGGGCGCAGATCGCCGCCACCGCGATGCCGGGCGTCGAGCTGATCGAGGCCAACACCTACGAGGTCCACAAGGAGCTGACCTGATGCTCGATGTCCGCGAGTACGTGCTGAAGACCCCGCCGGGCGGGGTCAAACGGTACGACCACGAGGCGCTGTGCGACCTGCTGAAGGTCGAGGACTACAGCCGGGTCATCTTCGAGCAGGGCGTCGGCCGCGAGGCGATCGTCCGGGTCTACCCCTCGAACCCGCTGATGGACGTCCGGGCCGTGGACGTGGACGACCTGGTGATGGACGCCCGCGGGCGGATCACCCTCGGGACGTACTTCGACGGGTCGCCGCTCAGGTTCCGCCTGTTCGACCCGAAGACCGGCAACGCCCAGCGCGGGGCCATCTTCGGGACGACCGGCGCCGGGAAGTCCCGGCTCGTCCAGGCGATCCTGATCGCCTGCAAGGCGTCCGGCATCGTCGTCCACCTCGCCGACCTCAAGCACGGCCAGTCGGTGCCCGAGGCCAAGGGCAACGTGGCCACCCGGGTCACCACGCAGTACGAGACGATCCTGATGCTGCGCGGCCTGGTCGCCGAAGCCGAGCGCCGCATGACCTCCTACGCGGAGATGGGCCGCTCCGGCTTCGTCAAGGACGCCCCGGACCCGCTGACGTACGGGATCGTTGACGAGGCCAACAGGCTGTTGGAGAAGGGCGCCCCGTTCCGGGACGAAGCCGCCCTGCTCATCAAGGAGCTGGGCAGGACCGGCCGGTCGGTGGGCGTCGGCATCATCATCGCCGCGCAGGCCGGGCACCTGGACGAACTCGGGGGCAGCGACACCCTGCGCGGCATGCTCAAGGAGGGCGAGGTCATCCTCCTGCGCTGGTCCAGCGCGATGATGCAGCAGCTCGTCAGCGACGGACTCCTCCCCCGCGGCGAGTCCCTCCAGCCGATCCCCAAAGTCGTCGGGCAGGTGCGGAGGATCCGCCGCTACAACGAGCAGCGGGCCGACGACGAGGACGACGTGAACTCGCAGGGGATGCTCTACCACCTCACCGGGATCCGCCCCACGAGCATGGCCCGCACCTACGTCGTCGGGAGCATCGAGCCGTGCACCGGCTACGACCCGGTGATCCTCGCCCTGTACGGCCCCCACGCCCCTCCCGGCGAGACGATCGACCTGGAGGAGCACATGAGCGCGAAAGAGCGTCAGGCGGCCTCTGAGGGCAGCCAGACGGGCACGGTGTCGGCGGCGCCCGCACCGGAACCCGAGCCGGACACCTCCCGGATGTCGACCGCTGAGCGCATCCTCGCCGCGCTGCCGGCGGACGGCCTGGCCGAGGTCGACCTCATGGCCGTGCTCGAAGCCGACGGCGGCCGCCGGGTGGCCCGAGCCTCCGTCCGCACCAACATCAGCGCCCTGCGCGCGAAGGGTCTGATCGCCCGCCCCGATGAAACGAAGCTCATCGTGCCCGCCCCCGCGGACTGACCCCGCGCAGCAGCACACAGCAGACCCTGCGGGCATGCCAGCACGCCCGCAGGCCAGCACGTCAGCACGCTAGCTGGCCAGCACGCCGGGGCCTGGAGATTCCGCCTCCGGGCCCCGGCCCTTCCCCGCAGTGCCACACGACGAAGGAGCACCCCATGGACCAGGACCGCACCGCCGCCCCGCTCAGCGCCGACGAGGCCGACGCCCGCGCCCGCCAGCTCATCACCGAGGCGTACGCCCCGCCGACCTCACACCGCGACGAGACCCCGCTGCCCGCGTACGGGCCTACCCCGCCGGTCGCCCAGCCCGGACGCCCGCCCATGAGCCAGAAGGCCACGGACGCCAGTGCCCTGATGCTCTCCGGCAGCGTCGCGGCCCTGTCCGTCGGCGGCGCGACCTCGCTCGTGCTGTTCACGCTCGGGCAGGTCGACCCCACGACGCTCGCCGTGGCCGGGGCCGGGCCCGTCGCCCTGGTCCTCGCAGTCGGCTCGCTGCTGCGGTCCGCCGGCCGCGCGAAGGCCGACGCGCACACCGAGCACCACCACCACTACAACGGCCCGGTCCGGCAGGAGAGCACCACGGTCTCCAGCACGACGAAGGGCCTGTTCGCCAAGAACCGCAACGACGTCCGCTGACCCGGAAGGACCCACTCATGCCCAAGGACATCGACGCCCGCCTGGACGCCGCCACCGCCACGGTGCTTGCGGAGATCAGCCGGACCGACGCCAAGTCCGGCGTCCTGCTCACCGCGTTCTCGCTGCCGCTGGCCGCGCTCGTGGCCGCCGTCCCCGGCAAGGCGTTACCGGGCCTGTCCGCCGTGCTCGTCGGCACCGGCGCCGTCGGCCTGGTCGCCGCCATGCTCGTCGTGCTGATCGTCGTACGGCCGCGCCTGGCCGGACACGCCCGCGGCTCGTTCCTCTACTGGTCGCTGTGCACCACCGACGAGCTGCTGGCCGACCTCGAGGCTCCGGCCGACCGCGCCGCCCACGTCGTTCAGCTCGCCCAGATCGCCCGCCGCAAGTACGCGGGCCTGCGCCTGGCCGGAGACATCACCAGCGGCTCGCTCGTCACCCTCGCCGCCGCCCTGCTCACGTCCCTGATCTGACGGAGGAGAACACCATGCACGTCGGAGCCCGTATTGAGCTGACCACCCGGATCGAGGCGTTCGGCCGCGTCGCCGAGATCGGCGACCAGGGCGTCATCCAGGAGATGCACACCGGCGGCCATCTCACCGTCCGCATGGACGACGGCCGCCCTCAGTTCCCCCGCCACGACGAGGTCACCGTCATCGCGGACGGCACCGCGGCCCGGCCGCCGGCGCCCGCGTCCACGCAGCCCGCCACCGTCACCGTGCCCGGGGAGTCGCGATGAGCCGCACGCACCAGATCCACGACCCCGAGGCGCACGTCGTCGTCTCCCACGGCGCGGACTTCTTCGGCGAGGACCGGCACCCGCTGAAGTCGCTGACGAGCCTGGCCGGGTACGCCGAGGGCTGCTTGTCCCGCGACGAACGCGGCCCGGTCGTGCTGCTGCTGACCAACCCCGGCGAGGGCGGCACGATGACGCCCTCGCAGGCCGCCGAGATCTCCGCGCTGCTGCTCAAGCTCGCCCGCCACCGCTTCGTGCGCGCCAAGGAGTCGGCCGTCGCCCACGCCCTGGCCGCCGCCGCCACGCGCGCCGCGGCCGCCGGCGAACCGTGGGCGTGGCAGATGGAGCTCGCGTAGCACCGACGCGCACCACCAAGGCCCCCGGCCCGTCTCCCCGTGAGGCGGACCGGGGGCCTTTCTGCGTTCTGGGGGAGGAGCAGTTACGGGGGCTCCGCCCACGCCTTTTACGGGCCTTCGGCCCGGCGTCGCCCACGCCCGGGGGGACGCACCCGTACGTCGGCGGCCGGGCGGTGGATGGCTGCAGCAAGTTAGTGCATACGGTTACCGTATGCGCCGACGGCCGGTCAGCGGCCGTTGGTTGGTCCGGGGACGGACCGGGGGTTTTCGAGGGGGCGGCGTGCGCGAGCAGCGGGTGTTCGGCGAGACCAGGCGGCGCACGCGCCGCAACGACGAGCCGCGCGAGCACCGCGTCTCCCTGCGCCTTGGTGACGACGAGATGGCCGCCGTCCAGGCCGGTGCCACGCTCGCCCGGCTGACCCCGGCCGGGTACGCCGCGCGCACCGTCGTGGCGGTCGCGATGGGCACCCTGACGCCGATCCCGCCGACGACCCGCGACGAGCTGCGCGAGCTGCTGGAGGCGCGGACCGCGCTGACCCGGATCGGCAACAACCTCAACCAGCTCGCCCGCACGCGCAACGCCGGCGGCGGCGTCACCGACGAGCAGCTGCTCGCCGTGCTGGAGCGCGTCGAGGCGGCGGTCCGGCGGATGGACGAGGCGACCGTGGTGAACATGCGGCGGCGCCGTCGCCGTGACTGACCGCCGGTGGCCGCTGGTGGCCTTCGCCGGCCCCCAGGCCCCCGCTCCGGTCGGCACCGCCCGGCGCGAGTCGGCATCGTCGTGGTGCACCCCGGCTCGCGCCGGACGGCACCGCCCCCGCAGTTCCTCGCTCCGCCCCGGCCGCGACCGCGCGTACGTCTTCGCCCGCGCCCGTACGTCACCGAGATGACGTATCGCGGCGAGCGCCGCCAGGAGCACGACGACGTCGAACCCGCCGCCCCATAGACGTGCCGCACGGACCAGGGCCAGGCGCACGCCGTCGAACAGATCCGCCACACCTATGCATCAAGGCGTCGACGGCCGTCTCCAACGCGTGCACACGTGCCCGTGCACCCGCGTGCACGCGCGTACGGCTGACCCACCGCCGCGCTCGGAGAGCACGACCGTGGACAGCCGCCGAGCTTCGCTCGTGACCGCCGAGTCGGTCACACCTCAGACATTGCGAACTGACCCAGGCGACAGGCCAGAACGGTCACACCTCTTGCACTTCCCGCCGACCGCGCCGAACCGGCCCGTGCGAACGCTGCGCCGCACGCCCTGTGCATCGCCTTCGCCGGACGCTCCAGGCCCCAGGAGGGGGACCAAGGTATCGTCGCTCCGCTCCGATACGGGGGCCCCGGAAACGCGACGTCGCGACCGGTCGCGAGGGTGCACACGCGCGCGCGTGCCGGAGGCGGGAGACTCCTCCCATGAGCACCGCACGTCGCCCACTCGGCACCGGCCCCAGCGCCACCACGACCACCGTCCCGGCCGGGCCCGCACCGCGGCTTCTGCCGGTCGAGCGCGTCGAGCGGGGGCAGCTCCTGAGCGACGTCGAGCACCAGGCGGTGGCCGACCACAAAGGCCGGCGGACCCTCGGGCCGGGCATCGCTCGGGAGCCGAAGAGGTCCCCAGGGAAGTAGTCGGCGGGCCCAAGACCCCTTGTCCGCCGGTCCTCACCTGCGGCGTTCTCCCGTACGCGGCGACGTCGAAGAGAACCCGAAACGGCACCTCAAACGGCACTCGAAACGGGACCCCAAAGAGGACTCCGAAGAGAACCCGGAACGGAACCCCGGGCGGAGCAAGTTGGGGCGGAAGGGGAGCTTCCCCGTTCCGCCGAGTCAGACCGAGGGCGGCCTGACATCTCTTGCAACTCCGTTCCGTCCGGACGAAACTCCGCCGGTCGCTCGGGTCAGCCGCGTCCCTTGCGGGCCTGACGCTCGCGCCGGCGGCGCTCCGCACGGCTGACGCCGGGCTGCTCCTCGGGCACCGATGCGACCCCGGCCGGGCCCGCCCGCAGGTGTTCGGCGGCGATCGTGAAGACGTCGGCGAGCGCGGTGCGCTGGTCCTCCGTGTACTCCCCGGACCGTGCGGCGGCGAGCAGGGAGCGCAGTTGCCGGTACCAGCCGTCGACCGTCGTGGGCGGTCCGCCCGGCTCGGACCGGGTCGGCACGGCCACCGGCTGGAGCACCGTGGGGCCCTTGCGGACGACCGTGCGCACCCGGGTTTCGGTGCGCTCGATGACCTCGCGCACCGGCTCGGGGGCGGTCGTGTCGAGCCCCAGCGCCTTCTTCGCGTTCTCCCGCTCGTGCCAGCGCTTGCGGTGGTCGTCGCAGCAGAACTTGGGCGGGCGACCGACGCCGCCGTACCGCAGGACGACGCTGCACCACCCGCACGTGCGCTGCACCAAGCGGTCGCGTACCCGCACCGTCTCGTACTTCGCGACGACGTCGCCGTGCTCCTGGTCGTCGTCGTCGGTCGGCTCGGGCGGGGTGCTGGTGGTCATCCGGGAACCCTACGGCCCGCTCAGCGCGGCGCGGAGTTCCGTCCGTACGAAACTCGCGGGGCCAAAAGTGCCAGAGGTGTATTGCACCCCGGTGCTGCTCAAGCGGGGGCGCGGGAAGGCCGGCGGTGGGCCCGAGCAAGGTGGAGGAACGGACACTCCACTAGCCCGGCCGGGGGCGAGCAAGTTATCGGCGAAGACACTCTTCGGGTTCCCGGCCGAGGGCGGCCGGAGTTCGAGGCCGGGTGTAAACCAGCCTGTAAAACCAGGTGTTACAGAGGGTCCTCCAGTCCCCCGTCCCGACCTGCACAGACGCTCTTCCATCTCCAAGACCACCCCCTCGCGTCGTCCCTAGGAGGGGGTGGTCTTGGAGTTTCCAGAGGTACAGATCGGGACGGGGGACTGGAGGACGAGGGAGGTGGGTGAGGAGTTCGGAGGGAGTTCTGCAGGAGGGGGTGGGGGAGTTCGGTCGGGGTGGGGAGCGGAGTTGCAAGAGGTGTCGGGCGGGGGAGTTCGGAGAGGGTGAGGGGGCCGGTGGTTCGGGGCCGGGCGGTAGTGCATGAGGTGTGGTCGTTCTGGGCGTGCGGCTGAAGCGGTGGCGCGGTGCAGTCGGGTTGGCGGGTTGCCCTACAACTTGCTCTACAAGTTGCTCTGCAAGTGGCCCTGCAAGTTGCCTCTCAACTTGCCCTACAAGTAGCCCCCAGCCTCTCGGGGGCCGCCGGTGCCCGTCGCGCTGACCAGCGTGTCAAGGGGGTGCCGGTGGAGCTCCCGGCCGCCGACTACTTCTGTACGGGACCCCCTTGGAGTCCGACAGCAGTTCTCCGACCCGTCCCCGACGTCGGCCGCGGTTCCTCATCGTCGCCGCCGAGCGGTACACGTACCGACCCGTCGGCGGCGACGACCAGGAGGACGTCGAGCTACTCCGTGCCGGGCGCGGCCGGGGTGTCGTCCTCGTACTCCGCGAGCGTGCGCTGGAGCCGCGCGGCCAGCTCCTGGAGCTGTGGGGTGAGGGCTCGTTCCAGCGGCGTCTCGCTGCGGGCGGCGAGCCGTGCGTCCTCTTCGTCGAGCAGCTCGTCGAGCGTCTTGGGGTTCGGGTCGAGGCGGTCGAGGAACCAGGCCGCCGCCCGCCAGTCGCCCGGCCGCCGGCGGATGCGGCGTTCGCTGCGGTGCTCTCCGGTGACGGGGTCGGTCCACGTCCGGTGGGTCTCGGAGACGACGGCGCCGCGGGCCGCCTCCTCGATGTGGCCGGTGGCGCGGACCGCCGACACGGCGCGTGCGCGGGTTACCCGGGCGTAGAGCGCGGCGTGCGGGTCGGGGGAGTTCACGTCGAGGTGGCCGCCCTGCTTCTCCTCGACGACGTCCTCGCCGCGGCTCATCCAGCGCAGGAACGTCGAGCGGCCGACCCCGGCGGCGTCGGCGGCCTGCGTCATCGGCAGACCCACGGAGGTCGCGCGGGTAAGGAGGTCCATCACGGTCGGGGTGAGCAGGGAGGGGCGGCCCCGGCGGCGCGGGCGGCGGCGGGCGGGGGTCTTCGCGGAGTCGTTGGTGTTCGTCATGGGCGCGGACCGTACGGACCCGCACGGCTACCGTCGCGGGCTTCGTGGGACTTCCGGGACCGTCCCATCGCGCGCGAGATAGCAGGCTCACCCGCTTGCGTCTCGGGGTGCGCCGGCCGCCGCCAGGTCGTCCGCGAGGTCCAGAACCCGGTGCTCGACCAAACTGCGCGGACCTTCCGGACACGGTGCAGGTCAGCGGCGCGCAAGTCGGGCGGTGGGTGGCCGCCTCTTCTCCAAGTCAGGTAGTTGGAGGGGGAAGAAGCCACCCCGTCGGGGCCACCGGGCGGCGGTGGAGGAGATCCGGCGGCCGGTGGCCTCTTCGACGAGGTCGAGCCGGGGACGGGTCCACCGCGCAGGCCCGCGTCGCGCGGGAAGTAGAGGTGCAGGGAGATGTCGAGCCGCGGGCGCCCTCCGGGCCGGTGGAGCTGGTGGCCGGCGGCGGCGGGTACCCCGGGTACCCGGTGCGATCATCTGTCTCCCATGGGAGACGGCTGTCCCCGGTCCGTACGCCCCGTCCGTCACACGGGTGCCACCGGGCGGGCCGCTGACCTGCCGCAATCCCTGTGTGCCCGCGTGTGCCCCCGTGAGGGCTCCGGACGTCCGCTCACCCGCAGGCCCCCGAGAACGCCAGGCACGCGGCGGCGTGTGAGGCCGATTCCCGATCTTCGACGGGCCGACCTTCGAAACCACGGCACAGACCCCCTTGACCACCTGCCGGACAAGGGGGTGGTCAAGGGGGTGCCGCCATGGAATCGCTGGCCGTCCCGGCGTGCTGGCACGCCAGCAGGCAGGCACGCCAACCCCGGTCCTCCCGTCGAGCCTTCCGCCGGCCCCACCCGGACGCCAGGGGTGCACGGCTCGGACCCGGTCCGCTCCCGCCGGGCGGGCGGGAATCTGCTGACCGGCCCGCAGCGCGGGCAGCCCGCCCCGGCGATCCAATCCGACCGGGGGGCGGAAACGGTCGTTTTAGCCCCCTGAAGCCGATCCGATCCGATGAATCACCCAGAAGGGTGAAAATCGGGGCCTAGAACCGGCAGCGATCCATTGGAATCCATTCCGTACTTGCGCCCCCCCTTTTCGCCCCCCTAGAGTGGTGAACGGAAGCCGCGCCGCTCCGGCCCGGCCGAACCGAGGGGGAACCCATGCCCTTACCGCGCTACGTCCTCGCCCCGACGTACCTCACCGACGGCGTATTCGGCTGGCAGCTCAACCGCGCCGGCCTCTACCTGGACTGCCACGAGACCTTCGCGGAGAACTTCGACCGCGACGTCGAGGCCGCGATGGACTGGGCCGAGCAGATCATCGGCACCCGGCAGGACTGGCGCCACACCCGCGAGGGCGGCCCCGAGCGCTGGATCGCCGCCGACGACCGCACGGCGGCCGGCACCGACGTGCTCCGCTCGATCGAGCCCGGCACGCTCCTGGTCGCCGTCGGCCCCGGCGCCTCAGGCAAGTCCACCTTCGCCGCCCAGGCCGGGATCGTCACGGTGGTCTGCCTCGACTCCCTGCGCCAGCAGCTCGGAGGTGACGCGGGCGACCAGGCCCTCACCCCGGCCGCCGTCATCGAGCAGAACATCCTGCTGGAAAAGCACCTGAGCGAGGGAACCCCCCTCTACCTCGACTCCACGAACGTGGAGGTCCGCATCCGCGCCGAGCTCGTCGAGCGGGCCCGGCGCCACGGCCGCCCGGTCGTCACTCTGCGCTTCCTTCCGCACCTCGACACCTGCCGGGCCCGTAACGCCGCCCGGCCCGCCAACCGGCGGGTGCCCGACGACGTCCTCGCCTGGCAGCACTCCCTCGCGCTCGCGGCCACCCCCAAGGCCCTGCTCGCCGAGGGCTTCACCGCCGCGCACGACATCGTCACGCCTCTCTGACCAGTCCGCCCGACCGCTTCACCACACCACCGAGGAGAACACCGTGAGCGACAACAACCCCGCCCGTCACCTGTCCGACGCTGGCGACGCCGTCCGCGCCTTCAACCACACCTCCCGCGCCGTCGCCCGCGACTGGGAGTTCCCCAGCCACGCGTACAGCGCCCTCGGGAACCTCTCCTACATGGCCGGGATGCTGGAGCAGGCCGTCCAGCAGTCGGTCCGGCCGGTGATGCAC